>PWQG01000270.1 GCA_003556835.1 Gammaproteobacteria bacterium | reverse complement strand
TTTCACCTGGGCAGCCAGATTGCTGACATCCAGGTGCTGCGCTCAGCGGTCAAGGAAATCACCCAGATTTATGCCGACCTGATCGAGCGCGGCCTGAACATCCGTTATCTGGATGTGGGTGGTGGTCTTGGGGTCAACTACGGAGGCGATATCGACACGCCGGATGCCGCCATCAATTACGGCCTGCGGGAATACGCCAATGTCGTGGTCTATGCTGTCAAGGAGATTTGTGACGAGCGCGGTGTCGCCCCGCCAACCCTGTTGTCGGAAAGCGGGCGCGCTCTTACCGCACACCACTCCATGCTGGTGGTTCCCGTGCTTGGTGTGCATCGACCGGACAGCCCGCCCATGCCGGAGCAGCGGGGCATGGCGACGGAGCAGGCGGCCGTCCTGACCCGCATGGGCCGGGTGTATGAAGACATCGAAACGGCCGCGAATACCGGCATGTTGCTGGAGTGTTACCACGATGCCCTGGAATTGCGCGAAGAAACCGAACAGATGGCACGACTGGGGTATCTGTCGGTGGAGAAGCTGGCCCATGCCGACAGTCTGTACTGGAGCATCTGCCGGGAAGTGTTGCGGCGACTCGCCGCGATGCAGCTCAATCCGGTGCCGCCGGAGCAGACCGAGCTGGAAGAACAGCTGACCGACCAGTACCTGGGCGATTTTTCCGTTTTCCATTCCATCATCGATCACTGGGCCATTGATCAACTGTTTCCGGTCATGCCGCTGCACCGCCTGCAGGAACCTCCGGAGCGCCGCGCCCGCCTGGTGGACCTGACCTGTGACTCCGATGGCAAGATCAGCCAGTATGTTTCATCCCATGCCAATCCGGGTTGGCTGCCCCTGCATGAGTACCACCGCGGTGAGCCCTACTACCTGGGTATTTTCCTGGTGGGGGCCTATCAGGAGATCCTCGGGGACGCACATAATCTGTTTGGCCGTGTCGACGAGGTGCACGTCTACGCCCGTGAGGAAGAACAGGGTAATATCTGGATCGAGAAACACCTGCGGGGTATCACGGTACGCGAGATGCTGAGCCAGGTGCAATACTTTCCGGGAGACCTGGACCGGCGTATGTCGGAGTTCCTGCATCGACAGATCCGTGCCGGCCGGATCCGACCGGCGGAAGCAACCCGTATGCTCGCTGCCTATAACCGGGGCCTGGATGGCACCACTTACTGTGACACCTGCTCCAGTTCTCCGTCATAGATGTTGTAGTGCCAGCCACGGATCTTGAGACGACCATCGCGGGCTCGCTCGGCGATCCAGGGGTAGCTCATCAGGTTTTCCAGGGAGTAGCCGATGGCCGCCTTCTCGCAGCGGTGGAAGGTTTCCGGATCGTCGAGCTTGTCGCCGTCGGCCAGGTCAGCGACCGGTGCCACAATCGACATCCACCGGGAGATGAATGAGCCCGGCTGCAGTTCGCCGCGATCCAGTACCAGGGAGCGGATGCCGCCGCAGCGCGAGTGACCCAGTACAATGATCTCCGGCACCTCGAGGACAGTGACGGCAAACTGAAGGGCGGCACTGGTACCATGGAAGCCCGGCTTTTCCTCGTCTTCACAGGGAGGTACCAGGTTGGCGACATTGCGGATCACGAAGAGTTCGCCGGGGTCGGTATCAAATATCAGGGAGGGTTCCAGTCGCGCATCGCAGCAGGTGATCAGTATGCACGAAGGTGTATGGGTTTCCGCCATGGTATGGATGCGATCCCGATTCTCGGCGAGATAGCCTTGCTTGAATCGCTCATAACCATCCAGTAACTTGTCTTTCATCGCTTGGGCGTCCCTCCGGCGTTGTTGTGACTTTCTATGGCTCGACAGTATAACGTGGTGAATCGGCCATGGGCAGCCGGGTCTTTCATCGGCTGCGACAACATGTCACAGTTATTTTGGAAGAAGAGGCCGGCGGTTGCGGTAGAATCGTCGGTCCGGACAGCTTCAGCTGCTGTTCAGCAAAGTCGGGCTATACTGGAGGCCGATTTCCATCGTACAAGGATTAGAGGTGATCAATGAAATTGACTCGAATGGCATTCCTGATGTTTTCCCTTTGCCTGATGCTGATCGGGCATTCTTCCGTGCATGCGCACAGTGTATTACTGGCATCCACGCCAGGTAGTGAGCAGCCCGTCGCCGCGCCGGAACGTTTGGCGCTGCAGTTCAATGAAGGGGTACGTATGCTCCGGCTCAGTGTGACCGATGCCAATAACGAAGAAGTGACTGTCGGTTTTTCTCCCAATGCCACGGCGCAGTCCGAGTTTGAATGGGAACTGCCCACCCTGGAGCCCGGCGACTATGCGGTGGAATGGACCATCATTGGTTCGGATGGGCATACGCTCACCGCAGGGCTGACTTTCACCGTGGATCCTGCGGGTGAAGCCCAGGACGGACTTGTGCCGCACGAAAACGGTCATGGCGGACATTCTCATTGAGCTGAGCGGCTGGGAGCTTGCTGCTGTTCTGAGCAAGCTCCTGATCTATCTGTCTGTCATTGCGCCGGCCGGTGCCCTGGTCACCTTGTACCTTGGCCGTGAGACGGGTCCGGCGGCCATCAGCCCGTCCAGTCGCGCACACATCCTTGCCTATGCCCTGGTGGCCATGGTCACTGGCCTGCTGGCGGTCTGCCTGTTCTTCCTGCTTGAAGTGGGCGCCATCAACCAGCAGGGGCTGACCGGCATGCTGGATCGTGAGCTGGCCGTGATCATGGCTGGCACGGCGCTCGGGGATGGCACACGCCTGCGACTGTTCGGTTTCAGCCTGCTGTTGCTTGCCCTGTTGAGCCGGGTACTGCCTCTGTTCCGGGTGATTCCCGGACATCGGCGCTGGACCTTGTCCTTCGCCCTGGCCGGGCTGCTCCTGCTGGCTGTCTCCTTTGCCCGCTACGGACATGTGGTCAATCTGTCGTGGTCTGCGGCGTTGGCGATCATCCTGCATTATCTGGCCATCGCCTACTGGATCGGTTCGCTCTATCCCCTGTATGCCCTGTGTCGCAGGGAGCCGGCGGCAAGACTGCAAGCCCTGATGGAAAAATTCGGCCGTATCGCCGCTTTTTGGCTGGCCGTGCTGTTCCTCAGTGGTGTCTATCTGCTCTGGCAACTCACCGAAGGTTTTTCCACCCTGCTCAGTAGTGCCTATGGCCGGCTGCTGCTGGGCAAACTGCTGTTGGTGGCGGGGCTGATGGGGCTGGGTGCATTGAATCGTTATCGGCTGGTGCCCGGTCTCGCGGCTACCGGGAATGAGAAGCCCCTGCAACGCTCCATCGCCCTGGAAATGCTGCTGGCAGTGTTGGTACTCCTGCTCACGGTGCTGGCCACAACCCTGTTCGGGCCAGTCTGAATGCGCGCTTTGCCGCTTGCCATAAGCGGTCGGATCAAGGCAAGGCATTTAATTTTGTCATCCTGCTGTAAACAAATTGTAAAATTGGAGCAGTTTCAATAGACTTCGCTCCAAATGAATTACTTCGACATTGCATACGTCGCCATCGGCGGCCTGGGCATCTTTTTTCTCGGCCTGCGGTACCTCTCGGAATCACTGCAATCGAGTGGCAAGGAAGCGATAAAAAGCATACTGGCCTCATTCACCAGGAACCGCATATTCGCGGTCCTGGCCGGTATCGGCATCACCGTCTTTGTCCAGTCCAGCACGATCTCCACGGTCATGACCGTGAGCCTGGTCAATGCCGGGCTCATGGAGTTGCGGCAGGCGATCGGGGTGATCCTCGGCGCCAATATCGGCACCACGGTCACCGGCTGGATCATCTCCATCAAGATCGGGCAGTACGGTCTGTTGCTGATCGGCCTGGGCATGTTCCCGATGCTGGTGGCCGAGCGCGCCTGGCTCAATACCCTGGGCAAGACCCTGGTGGCGCTGGGCCTGATTTTCACCGGCCTGAACTTCATGAGTGGCGCTTTTGTACCGCTGCGCACTGATGAGAACTTCATTTCCTATCTGCATCTCTTTGATGCCCGTTCCCTGACCAGTCTGCTCGCTTGTGTGGTGCTGGCCTGTCTGTTGACGGTGCTGATCCAGAGCAGTTCGGCCATGCTGGGCATCACCATCACCCTGGCGGCCACCGGTGTCATCGATTTCCACACTGCGGTGGCCCTGATCATCGGGGAAAACATTGGCACCACCATCACCGCGCAGATTGCGGCCATTGGTGCCAATACCTCGGCAGTGCGTACCGCCCGGGCCCATGCCATTTTCAATATGGCCGGCGCGGCCCTGATCATTGCCATATTCCCCTGGTATGTTGAATTCGTGGATTGGCTGGTGGCGGGAGAAGCGAACCTGCAGGACGAGGACGGCATGCGGCCCAATATTGGCTGGCATATTGCCGTGGCGCATACCATGTTCAATGTGGTCAATGTGCTGGTCTGGATTCCGCTGATCGGTTCCCTGACGAAATTTGTGGTCTGGCTGGTGCCGCAGAAGGGTGAGAAGGAGATCCACAAGCTCCGGTATCTGGGAACCCGGTCCACCATGGCACCGGAAGTGGCCCTGCAGCAGGCTGATCTCGAGATGGACAATATGGTGGGCATCACGCGCGAGATGTTCGAGGTCACCAAGGAATACGTGAACCAGCCCAAGCATGAAAAGAAGATGTTTGCCCGCATCAATCATCTGGAGGACATCACCGACAATATCGAGGAGGAGATGATCAAATTCATCACCACCATCTCGACCGGTTCACTGAGCCGGACCCAGTCGGCCCGGGCCTATGGCCTGGTGCGCATGGCCGACGAGATCGAAAGCATCGCCGATTCCCTACAGTCCTTTGCCATCTACCGGGGTCGCCTGTACAAGCGCAAGGAAGATATCAGCGAAGAAGCCTGGCAGGACATCATGGAGTTCTTTGACCGGGTCGCGGCCTATTTCGAGCGCCTGACCATCGCACGCAATCGTGGTGCCGGTATTCCCGAGGTCAAGAGGGCCATTCGCGAGGTAGAGGAACTGACGCGGGTCGCCGACCGCATGCGTGATCGGCACCTGGAGCGCATCCAGTCCGGTTCCTGCCAATCCGTCACGGCGCAGACCTACAGCGACATGTTTGTATCCCTGCGGCACATCAAGAATCACAGTGTGAACTATATCGAGGCCTGGTCGGGACTCTGATTCCTGACCCGGGTCTGCTTCAGTCCGGGACAACCTCCTGCAGCAGGCTGTCCCGGATCTGTTCCTGTCGGGCCCGCCCCAGATTGCTGCCGATCACACTGCCTCCCAGCAATGCCAGTCGTTCGCCGCGGCTGATCTCATAGTCCAGACTGAACGAGGCCTGGTGGAAGCGGCGCATGAGTGTGGCGATGGCTTCATCATCCGGAGACGCATCGTCTGCCTCGGGCGCCACGCAGGAAAGTGAGTCACCATCCCGGCTGCGCAGGCAGATCCGTGCCTGGCCCCCGGCATCCTGAACTTCTATGATGAGGCCCTGATCGCCGACGCGGAAACGGGGTGATCGTTGCAGCGGCCGTTGCAGGCTGCTGGCGAAGGCGCTGTTGTCGCTGTCGATCCGCACTGGCAGTCGGGCGCCGAGCCTGCGCAGTATGGAGGGATCCTGCTGCATGGCCGCCTCGTAATGTTCCAGGGCCAGTTCCCTGTCCCCCTGCCGCCAGGCCGCGTCCGCCAGATGCGCAGAAATCCGGGCTCGCAACAGCACCTCTTCGGGTGGCAGCGTGGCGAGTGCCAGTCGTGCCGTTTCGATCAGTGCTGTGCGCCGGCCACGTTCATGCAGGATCTCCACCCGCCAGGCATGGTAGTAGCCTTCGTTGAGTGAAAAGGCGCCCGCCTCCCGAGTCTGGTCCAACAGCTGTTCCAGCATGCCGGGACCCAGTATGGCCACCATGTCCGGTTCCACCCATTCGGGGATGTGCACGTCCAGTGGTGCATAGGGCCGGAGCCGGTTCATCAGGGTATCGCGATCGGCAAACAGGGAGGCCGCCTGACGCCCGGAGCGCCAGGCGTGGAAACGCAGCAGGCGGGCTTCGATGCGGTGCGGGATCGATTCCCACCAGCCCATGCTGGCAATCTCCTCGCGTTTCATCTGGTAGGCGGTCAGCTGGGCGCTGCGGTTGACCAGGGCCGCCACCGAGTCTTTCTGGGCTTCGTCGGCACTGTAGGAACCGGTACGATCCGGCTGGTTCAGGGCGCTGCGTGTCAGCCGGGCTGCGTCTTCCGGGTAGCCGGAGAGCAGCAGGAACATGGCGCTGACCATCAGGTGTTCGGCGCGGTTCATGACCGTGACCATGGGCGTCTGGTTGTTGCGCCAGACCAGCATATTGTCCAGGGCGTCGCGGGCTTCGTCGAAACGTCCCTGATTCATGTAGATGTACAGGCCGTAGACCCAGGGATTGCCGACACTGTCGGCATTGAGGAAGCGCATGGCGACATCCAGGTAGCGCTCGGCCTCATCAAAGCGCAGCAGGCTCAGGGACACTTCCGAGGCGTTGAGCAGGTGCACGGTGTCCGAGCTGGTGGCGTCCTCCAGCAGGGAGCTGTTTTCGTCCTCGCTCATGGCGTTTTCGCAGGCCGCGAGGGAATCCAGCGGACGCAGGTCGGCCAGTTCCACCGCGCAGAGCGTGTTCCAGGCGCGGCTGCGCTGGAATTGGTCATTACTGTTGGCCAGCACATGTTCGGCACTGGCCCGGGCATCGTCATAGCGCTTGAGCTTGATCAGGGGCCAGCCGCGGAAGGATTCGGTATCCTGGCCATAAATATCCTGGATGCGATCCAGATAGAGCAGGGCTTGTTCCTGGTTGCCGATCAGCTGGTGCAGGTAGGATAGCTGGTTCAGCGTCAGGTAATGCCATTCCAGGTTGCCAGACTCCAGTGCCCGGCCCAGGGAGGTGTAGTTGGTCAGCGCCTCGGCCTGGTTCAGATGATAGAGGGCGCGGGGCAGGTTGCCTTCCACGCGCGACAGCACTTCGGCCAGGGCGAAATGGGCACCCGGGGAGTCCGGTTCTTCGGATAGCCAGGTCTGCGCCAGCTCACGGGCGCGCACATTGCGGTTCAGGTACAGTGCGTCACAGATCTCCAGGGCACGTGCATCGGTGATGCCGGTAGTGCCAAAGCACAGTGGTGCCGAGGTGGTCAGCGAATACTCCTCTTCGAAGTCGCCGAAGCCACCGTTGTCCTGGGCCTGTGACAGCTGCATACCGGTCAGCAGACTGCCGCTCAAAGCGGCCACAAGGGTCAATTGTCCTGTTTTGCGGCGCAATCGCATCGTGGGGCCAGGAGTCACGCTGTGGCGCGCAGGGTGCTGCGGGCCAGTTCGTCCATCGGCCCCCGCATACAGTCCTGCAACACCCTGTTGAAGTCGGCGATGCCCGGTGCCAGTTCCACCCGGTGCTCCAGCACGGGTGGCAGAAGCACCTCGATATCCTCCGCGCTGACATAGTCGCGGCCCTGCATGGCGGCCCGGACCTGCAGGGCCGGCAGCAGCAGGACCATGCTGCGGGTGGAATTGCCCTGCAGTACCCGCTCGTCTTCGCGCAGGGCGCGGGAGATATCGACAAGGGCCGTCTTCACCGCGTCG
>PWQG01000243.1 GCA_003556835.1 Gammaproteobacteria bacterium | reverse complement strand
GGGGAGGATTGATACAGGATTTCGCCGATCATTGCCGATTGCAGGGCATTGATCTTCTGCTCGTGCTCGATGAGCGTTTCCGCTCCCTGGTGGAAGATGCTTTTGGGGATCTGCAGATTGTCTGGTACCCGCGGGATCAGATCGCTCGAGCCGGGCAATTTCAGGCGGCGCGCTTGTGGTACGACTGTGTAAAACAGATCCGGAGCTTCCGAGCCGATCTTGCCTTTGCCATCGAGGAGGATTCGGTCTGCCACCAATTGACGCTGTTCTCCGGTGCCACGCATCGGGTGAGCAGCACACGAGAGCGTCACCGCTTCGGTTTTCATCAGGTGCTGCCGGTCAATCGTATTGAGCGGCCACCCGGGCAAGAACATATCTGGTTCAGTCATGCCGAAGTATTGCAACGGCTTGGGGTGCAAACCGCCGCGCAGCCATTCTATCTGCGTTTTCCGGAGCTGACAGGGACATCCGCTTTACCGGAGGTGCTTGCCTCGCCGGAGCCGGGACGTCCATTGGCACTGTTGCATGCCGGTGCGACCAAGCCCTACAAGCGCTGGCCACTTTCGCACTTTCAAGCCCTGGCGGAAAAACTGACTCGCCAGGGGTATGCACTGGCCTTGATTGGTGCCGGCGCGGTGGACCGTGAGGCCAATGGAAGCATCATGGCGGCCTGCCAGGAGCTGGGACTGCAGCCGATGCCGCAGGATCTGTCCGATCAACTGGACCTGTCGCAGCTACGTGAGCTGATGCGGAAGGCATCACTGATTGTCGGCAACGACAGTGGCCCGGTCCACCTCGCGGCGGCCCTGTCGGTTCCGGGGGTGGTGCTGTTTGGCCCCACCGATCAGGCACTCTGGGGGCCCCTGTCAGACAGGGTGCGGGTGCTGGCAAAACCCGGATTGTGTGCGCCCGATTGTCAGCGGCGACGTTGCCGGCTGCAGTGGCGATGCCTTTCCGGGATCACGGCCGAGGACGTCATGGCCCACTAGCTTGCCGGTATCCCGGGGCTGACGTATAGTGCGGCGCGGAACGGGCCAGAGCGGTCATGGAATTAATCAGAGGTTCCCTAAATGAGGAGTGGCAGCTACGATGGCAGGGAAGGAAGACACACGGTGCATACTGGTCACCGGAGGCGCCGGTTTCATAGGTTCCGCACTGGTGCGGCATATCATGGCCAATACCGCTGATCGAGTGGTGAATGTGGATTGCCTGACCTATGCAGGAAACCTCGAATCCCTGCCAGATATTGCCGATGGGCCGCGATACCATTTCGAACGCGAAGACATACGCGACCGGGGCGCCATGGATCGGGTGCTGGCCCGGCATCGGCCGGATGCGATCATGCACCTGGCGGCGGAGAGTCATGTGGATCGTTCAATCGACGGACCGGCCGCCTTCATCGATACCAACATCAATGGCACGCACATACTGTTGGAAGCGACACGCAGCTATTGGCAGGAATTGTCGCCGGAATCAAAGGCCGCCTTCCGTTTCCATCATGTCTCCACGGATGAAGTCTATGGGGATCTGGGTGATGACGGGGCACTGTTCACCGAGTCCACCGCCTATGCGCCCAGTTCGCCCTATTCGGCCAGCAAGGCCGCGTCCGATCACCTGGTGCGGGCCTGGCAACGTACCTTCGGCCTGCCCACGCTGATCAGCAACTGCTCGAATAACTACGGTCCCTATCAATTTCCGGAGAAATTGATACCCCTGGTGATCCTCAAGGCAATTCGCGGGGAAACCCTGCCAGTGTATGGTGATGGCAAACAGGTTCGCGACTGGTTGCATGTGGAGGATCATGCCCGCGCCCTGTATCGGGTGCTGTGTTCGGGGCAGGTGGGGGAAACCTACAATATTGGTGGGCATAATGAAATCAGTAATATCGATGTTGTACGTAGTATTTGTGATCTTCTGGATGAGCTTAGCCCCGGGTCGCCGATAAGGCCCCATGCTGAACTCATCCGCTTTGTCAGTGATCGACCCGGCCATGACCGGCGTTATGCCATAGATGCAGGAAAAGTCGAACGGGAACTGGGCTGGGTTCCGGAGGAAACCTTCGGGACCGGCCTGCGCCGGACGGTGCAGTGGTACCTCGACAACCCACAATGGTGGCAGCGAGTATTGAGCGGGGATTATCGTCTCGGTCGTCAGGGGCAGCACTGAGCACAATCTTCGAGGGCTCCCGGGCGCTCAGGCAGCGCTGCGATCGGCCACTCGAAGACGATCCAGCAGTTTGTTGATGGCATCAATGCGCTGGTCGGGGTTTTCCGCTCCGTGCTGGAATTGCAGCTCCGTGGCGCCGGCGAGGCGGAAGGTCTTCGACTCCTTCTGTACCAGTTCCACAATGGAAAGCGGATCGACCCGGGTGTTGGCGGAGAAAGTGATCTTGCCACTGCCCGCACTGGCGTCAATCTTGTTGATGCCCAATGCCTGGGCGCGCAGCTTCAGTTCCGTGACGCGGAACAGCCGCTTGGTCTGCTCCGGCAGCATGCCGAAGCGGTCGATCATTTCCACCTGCAAGTCTCGCAGCTCTCCAGCATCCCGGGCTCCCGCAATGCGTTTGTAGGTGATCAGGCGGTTGTGGATGTCCGGCAGGTAGTCTTCCGGAATCAATGCGGGGATGCGCAGATTCACCTCGCTGCTGCCCTGCGTGAAATCGATGTCCGGACTTCGGCCGTCGCGGATCGCGGCCACGGCCTGTTCCAGCATTTCTGTATAGAGGGTGAAGCCGATTTTCTGGATATGCCCGCTCTGTTCGTCTCCCAGGATTTCCCCTGCGCCGCGGATCTCCAGGTCATGGCTGGCCAGGGTGAATCCGGCACCCAGGGTGTTGGCGGCGCTGATCGCCTCGATGCGCTTGCGGGCATCGTCGGTCATGGCTTTCCACGGCGGGGTCATCATATAGGCGTAGGCCTGGTGGTGTGAGCGACCGACCCGGCCACGCAGTTGGTGTAGCTGCGCCAGTCCAAGCTGATCGGCGCGCTCAATGATGATGGTGTTGGCGCTGGGAATGTCGATGCCGGTTTCGATGATGGTGGAGCAGACCAGGATGTTGAAGCGCTTGTGATAGAAGTCACTCATCACCTGCTCCAGTTCGCGTTCCGGCAGCTGCCCGTGTGCCACACCGATACGTGCCTCGGGGATCAATTCGCGCAATTCTTCGGCGGCCCTTGCGATGGTCTTCACTTCATTGTGTAGATAGAAGACCTGGCCGCCACGAAGCAGTTCCCGCATCACCGCTTCCTTGACGATTTCGTCCTGGCGCTCACGCACGAAGGTTTTCACCGCCAGGCGCCGGGCGGGTGCAGTGGCGATCAGTGACAGGTCGCGCACACTGGACATGGCCAGGTTGAGCGTGCGCGGGATCGGCGTGGCGGTCAGAGTCAGGATGTCGACCTCGGCGCGCAGGGCCTTCAATTTTTCCTTCTGCTGTACACCAAAGCGATGCTCCTCGTCGATGATGAGCAGGCCGATATCCTTGTAGTCGATGTTGCCCTGGAGCAGTTTGTGGGTACCGACCACGATATCGCTCTGGCCTTGGCGGATCCGTTCCAGCGCGGCATCCTGCTGCTTGCCCGAACGGAAGCGTGACAGGAGTTCAATCACCACCGGCCAGTCAGCGAAGCGGTCACGGAAACTCTCAAAATGTTGTTGGGCGAGCAGGGTGGTTGGCACCAGAATGGCCACCTGCCGGTTGTTCTGCACGGCAATGAAGGCGGCGCGCATGGCCACCTCGGTCTTGCCGAAACCGACGTCGCCACAGACCAGTCGATCCATGCTGCGGGTCGATTGCATGTCCGCGATCACGGCATTGATGGCATCCTGCTGATCTGCGGTTTCCTCGAACGGGAAGCCGGCAGCGAAGGCCTTGTAGTCGATGTTGTCGCAGCGGTAGATGTGGCCTTTGCGCGCTTCACGCCGGGCGTAGATGTCGAGCAATTCCGCAGCTGTGTCGCGGATCTTTTCGGCAGCCTTGCGCCGGGCCCGTTGCCATTGATCATTGCCCAGCTGGTTCAGCGGTGCCATGTCGGGTTCGCTGCCCCCGTAGCGGCTGATCAGGTGTAGGGAGGAGACGGGCACGTAGAGTTTCGCCTGCCTGGCATACTCCAGGGTCAGGAATTCGGTTTCCTGCCCATCAATGTTCAGGGTCTGCAGGCCCCGGTATCGACCAACCCCGTGCTCGGCATGCACCACGGCGGCGCCCGGATGCAACTCGGTCAGGTTCTTGATGATGAAGTCGGTGTTGTCCTGTACACGTTTGCGACGCCGGCGTTGTGCCACCCGGCGTCCGAACAGCCGCGTCTCGGTGATCAGGGCCAGTTTCCGGTCTTCCAGCACCAGGCCTTCGTCGACCGGGGCCACGGTGATGCAGATGGTTTCTGTGCTGCCAAGAAATTCATCCCAGCCCGCCACCGGGCTCGGGTTCAGTTCCAGGGGCGCGAGCAGATCCAGCAAGGCTTCGCGGCGACCGGCCGATTCAGCGCAGAACAGGATCCTGTGGTCCTGGTGGGTTTCCAGAAACTGGCGCAGGGCGGCCAATGGATCACTGGCCTGGGCCTGAACGGCCACATCCGGAAGTGCGCGTGAAGAACCGGCTTCCGATTCGGTGCTTCGAAGGCGAACGACGGCATGGTTCTGCAGTGCTGCAAAAATCTCCTCCGGCGGCAGGAATATCTGCTCCGGCGGCAGCAGGGGGTGTTCCCGGTTGTGCCGGCGGCTCTCATAGCGGTTCTGGATGTCGGTCCAGAAGCGATGGGCATCCGTCTCCAGTTGACTGCTGCGGATCACCAGGGCGTTATCCGGCAGGTAGGAAAACAGGGTATCGAGCCGGTCGAAAAACAGGGGCAGGAAATATTCGATGCCCGGTGAATTGATACCCTGGCTGATGTCCTGGAAGAGATTGCACTGACGGGTGTCGACATCGAACTGTTCCCGGAAAGCGCCCCGGAAGCGGCGGATGCTGTCCTGGTTGAGCGGGTACTCACGTCCCGGCAGCAGCCGGATGCTGTCGACGGTGTCCCGGGATCGTTGTGACTCGGGATCAAAGGTGCGCAGGCTCTAGATCTCGTCATCAAACAGATCGATCCGGTAGGGCTGGTCGCTGCCCATCGGGAAAATGTCCATGATGGCGCCGCGCACGGCGAACTCACCATGCTCGTAGACCGAATCGACGGCATTGTAGGCAGCATTGACCAGGTTCTCGCGCATGCTGTCGATATCGAAATGGTCGCCGGCGTCGAGCACCAGGCTTCCGCCGGTCACGTATTCATGGGGCGGCAGCCGGTGCATCAGGCTGTTGACCGGCACGATGAGAATACCCCGACTCAGAAGCGGGAGCTGATACAGCGTGTTGAGCCGATCCGAGATGATGTCCTGGTGGGGTGAGAAATTATCATAGGGCAGGGTTTCCCAATCCGGAAAGAGGTGGACGGGCAATTGTCCGTCCCCGCCGCAGAAGAAACGCAGTTCCCTTTGCAGGCGCTCTGCCTCGGCGCTGTTGCCCGTGATCAGCAGCAGGGGCCCGGCGTGCTGTCGCGCCGTGTTGGCAATGGCGAGCACAAGCTCGCCGTCGGCCAGGTCCTGCCAGTCGATGGATGTGCCTGTTTTTTTCGGCAATGGAGCGTTGAAGAGATCGATACCCTGCATGATGCGAATGTTTCCGGAGGCCTGCCTGTACTGTGGTTTTCCAAGGGCGCGGTATTCTGGCATAATTGCGCCCCCATTGGCAGCGTTGCGACGGATCGGTCCCGCTTCCATGGCTGGTCCCAAACCCACCCAAGTACAGATAGGTATCTCTCGTGAGCAGCAGACCCCACCCCGAAGATTATTTCAGTGATTGGAAACAGCGGGAAGCACTTGCCCAGGAAATGATTCCTGTGGTCGGCCGACTATACAGCGAACGTAATGTTGGCATCCTGATTTACGGTCGGGCGCTGCATAACCGGTCGGTGACCAACATCATGAAATCCCACCGCTTCGTGCGCCAGGTGGGCCGTAACGAGATGTCGGAATTCGAGAGCCATCCGGTATTGATGGCATTGGCGAAACTGGATCTGTGGCATTGTGAGATTGATCTGGGGAAGTTGACCGTCAAGTTCATGGAGCAGGGAGAAAGGCTGGGAGACAAAGCGCAGACGGTGGACGACTTTGTCACGGAAGAGTTGGCGCAATTGATCGGTGACCGCAGCAAGCCGAGCAAGAAATCCCAGGACATCGTGTTGTACGGATTTGGTCGCATCGGCCGGTTGATGGCCCGTCTGCTGGTGGAGCGCACCAGCACCGGGGAAGTCATGCGTCTGCGCGCTGTTGTGGTGCGTCCCGGCAAGGAAGGGGATCTGGTCAAGCGGGCCAGTCTGCTGACGTCCGACTCGGTGCATGGCACATTCCAGGGCACGGTGCGGATTGATGAGCAGAACAACTGCCTGATCGCCAACGGTAATGTCATCCACATCATCTATGCCAACAGCCCGGAAGAGATCGACTACACGAAGTATGGTATCGATGATGCATTGATCATCGACAATACGGGAAAATGGCGTGACGAGGAGGGGCTTGGCCTGCACCTGAAAGCCAAAGGGGCAAGCAAGGTCATGCTGACGGCGCCGGGCAAAGGCAAGCTGAAAAACATAGTGTACGGCATCAACGATGATCAGATCAGCCCCGAAGACACGATCATTACCGCTGCGTCCTGTACCACCAATGCGATTGCCCCGGTACTCAAGGTCCTGAATGACGAGTTCGGCATTGCCAGCGGCCACGTGGAAACAGTGCACGCCTATACCAATGACCAGAACCTGATCGACAACTATCATACCGGCAACCGCCGAGGCCGCAGTGCGGCGTTGAATATGGTGCTGACGGAGACGGGTGCCGCGAAGGCAGTGGTCAAGGCCGTACCCGAGCTGGTCGGCAAGCTGACTGGCAACGCCGTGCGGGTACCGATTCCCAATGTCTCCATGGCGATCCTGATGCTCAATATGGAGAAGGAAATCAGCAGGGAAGAGATCAATGAATTCCTGCGGCAGCTGGCCCTGCATTCGCCATTGCAGCACCAGATCAACTACACCCAGGACCCCGACGCCGTGTCCAGTGACTTCGTCGGCTCCCGCGAGGCGGCGATCGTCGACTCCACGGCGACCATCGTCGAGGGCAACCGCTGTGTACTGTATCTCTGGTATGACAATGAGTTCGGCTATTGCAACCAGGTTGTGCGGATGGTGTACAAAATGGCCGGCGTTACCTACCGCACGTATCCGGGAGAAGCGGAAGCCTGAGCCATTTCCTGGCAATTGCCCGGTGTTACCAAAAGGGACATCGGGCGATTTTCTTTGCTCGTCTTGTAGAAATCGGTAGCAAATCAGGGCTCTTATCTCTATAATTGGGCGCGTTTTATCAGTGCAGTTTCCTGGCGGTCCGACTGGCCGAACGGTTATAACCACTCTCATACAACACTGACTGTCAACGAATTTTCGCGGTGTCGCCTGCTGATGACGCCGGGTCGCTACATTCAGTGGTACGTTTGATTATCCTGAAAAACGATTAGGCTTGGTGAATGATCAGAATAAAGCGCGGGTTGGATATACCCATCAAGGGCGCCCCGGAGCAGAAGATCGACGCGGCACAGCCGGTCCGGTCGGTTGCCATCCTGGGGCGGGATTACGTGGGTATGAAGCCCACGATGGAAGTCAGTGAAGGTGACCGGGTCAAACTCGGCCAGAGACTGTTTTCCGATAAAAAAACCGAAGGGGTTATCTATACATCCCCGGGTACTGGCACGGTGCGTTCCATCAATCGGGGCAAGCGGCGTATCTTCCTGTCGCTGGTGATCGACCTGGATGAGGATGAATCCGAACAGGAGACATTTGCCAGCTACACCGACGAGCAATTGGCTTCGATCAAACGCGAAGACATTGTTGAGAATCTGATCAATTCCGGTGTCTGGACTTCGCTCCGGACAAGACCTTACAGTCGGGTTCCCGATCCCGAGACCCGTCCCGCCTCCGTGTTCATCAATGCCATGGACAGCAACCCCCTGGCTGGCGACCCCGAGCTGGTCATCTCTGCCCAGAAGGCGGATTTCGTGCGTGGTGCCAACATCCTGGCGAAACTCAGTGAAGGCAAGACCTTCATCTGCCGCCGTAATGGCAGCCTGGCGAACCTGGATGAGGAAAAGTTCAGTAATGGTGTGCAGTTGGAAGAGTTCGACGGCCCGCATCCCTCAGGTCTGACTGGAACACACATCCACTTCCTGGATCCGGTCAGTCTGAACAAATGGGTATGGAGCATTCATTATCAGGACGTGATTGCCATCGGCAAACTGTTCACCACCGGCAAGATCTGGACAGAGCGTGTGATTGCCCTGGCCGGACCGCAGGTCAAGAATCCGCGCCTGGTGCGCACCCGTATGGGGGCAAACCTGGAAGAGCTGACCAGGGGTGAGCTTGAGGATGGCGACAATCGCATCATTTCCGGCTCGGTACTGTCCGGTCGTAATGCGCGCGAGCCAGAGAACTTCCTCGGTCATGATCACCTCCAGGTGAGTACCCTGCTGGAAGGCCGGCAGCGTGAGTTCCTGGGGTATCTCTCTCCGGGTGCCAAAAAGCATTCCAATCTCGGGATTTACATTTCCGGACTATTCAAAGGACGCAAGTTCGATTTCACCACCTCCACCAACGGCAGTGAACGCGCTATGGTGCCGGTCGGTAGCTACGAAACGATCATGCCCCTTGATATCCTGCCAACGCAGCTGCTGCGATCCATCATTGTCACTGATATCGAGCAGGCAATGGATCTGGGTGTGCTCGAGTTGGCGGAAGAAGACCTGGGGCTCTGCACCTATGTGTGCCCGGGCAAATACGAATATGGCCCGATTCTGCGGGAAAACCTGACACGAATCGAAAAAGAGACTTGACGGAATTCTGACATGGGTCTGCGTAAACAACTGGACAAACTGGAGCCGCACTTCGAGAAGGGTGGCAAATATGAAAAACTGTATCCCCTGTACGAAGCAGTGGATACGATTTTCTACAGCCCGAGCAGTGTCACCAAAACCGGTGCTCACATACGTGACGGTATAGATCTCAAGCGCATCATGATCACCGTATGGTTGGCCGCTTTCCCGGCCATGTTCTACGGCATGTACAACGTCGGTTATCAGGCCAACATGGCCATGATGAACATGGGCATCGAGTCCCTGGACGGTATGCGCGGCGCGGTATTGGGCCTGATCGCCGGTCACGATCCTTCCAGCATATGGGACAATTTCTGGCATGGCGCCGTTTATTACGTGCCCATCTATTTTGTTGTGTTCGTGGTGGGTGGCTTCTGGGAAGTGTTGTTTGCCATCAAACGCAATCACGAGATCAATGAGGGCTTCTTTGTCACCTCGATCCTGTTCTCCCTGATTGTGCCGCCGGACCTGCCGCTCTGGCAGGCTGCGCTGGGCATCACCTTTGGCGTCATCGTCGGCAAGGAAGTCTTTGGTGGCACCGGCAAGAACTTCCTCAACCCGGCGCTGACCGGTCGGGCGTTCCTGTTCTTTGCCTACGCACCGCAGCTGTCGGGCGACTCGGTCTGGACCGCAGTGGACGGATTCAGTGGTGCCACTGCCCTGGCGCAGGTTGCTGACAATGGTTTGCCAATGATTGCGGCGGCCACTGGCGAGCAGCTCACCTGGCTGGACGCGTTTTTCGGTCGTATGCAGGGATCCATAGGCGAAGTTTCGACCCTGGCCATCCTGATCGGTGCGGCCATCCTGCTGATCACTCGAATCGCGTCCTGGCGTATCATGGCGGGCGTTTTCCTGGGGATGGTGCTGTTGTCGACCCTGCTCAACATGGTCGGTTCCGATACCAATCCGGCCTTTGCCATGCCATGGTACTGGCATCTGGTGGTTGGCGGCTTTGCTTTTGGCATGGTGTTCATGGCCACTGATCCGGTTTCGGCCTCCATGACGAATACAGGCAAGTGGATATTCGGTCTGCTAATTGGTGTGATGGTCGTGATGATCCGGGTGCTCAATCCGGCCTACCCGGAAGGTGTAATGCTCGCGATCCTGTTTGCCAACCTGTTTGCGCCGTTGATCGACTATTTTGTGGTCAAGGCGAATGTGAAGCGGAGGTTAGCTCGAAATGTCGTCTAAGAAATCGGTCAATTCCATTGGCAATACGATCAAGGTCGCGCTGGGTCTCTGCGTTGTCTGTTCGATTGTGATCTCCAGCACAGCCGTAATGCTGCGCCCCATGCAGCAGGCCAACATGTTGCTCGACCGTAACAAGAACATTCTTGTCGCTGCTGGCATATTTGATACCTCGGTGCATACCAATGCGGACGTGGAAGAAATGTTCGCGCAGTTCACGCCACGCATGGTCGACCTGACCAACGGCAGCTATCTGTCGGATGAGCGAATGGCGGAGCTGGGTATCGATCCGGCAACCTATGACGAGCAGCGTGCCAAGAACGATCCACAGTATTCGCGCAATCTCACTGGTAACGAGGATGTGGCCTCCATACGTCGGCGTGTCAATTACGCCACGGTCTTTGTCATCGAGGCCGAGGATGGCAGCGGTTATGAAACCGTGGTCATTCCGGTAAGCGGTTATGGCCTCTGGGGCATCATGTATGGATATCTGGCGCTCGAGGGTGACGGCGATACCGTTCGCGGTATCGGCTTCTATGATCACCAGGAGACACCGGGCCTGGGCGGGGAGATCAACAACCCGCGCTGGCTGCAGCAATGGCCTGGTAAGGAAATCTACGATGACCAGAACGAGGTTGCTTTCCGCGTCGTGCAGGGCGGGGGTGACGGGCCGCACGAGATTGATGGTCTTTCCGGAGCCACATTGACCGCACGTGGTGTCGAGAACACCATTCAGTTCTGGTTGGGTGACCTTGGCTTCGGGCCGTACATCGAAAACGAAGTCAGAGGGTGAAGAGGTAATCATGGCGACTTCAACAGTCAATAAAACGATTCTGATCAAACCGATATTTGCCAACAATCCCATTGCCCTTCAGGTATTGGGTGTCTGTTCGGCGCTGGCGGTAACCACCAGCCTGTCGGTGACATTGGTCATGTGTGTGGCGCTGACCACCGTCTGTGCCCTGTCCAATTTCTTCATTTCCACGCTGCGCAATCACATGCCCAGCTCCATCCGGATCATCATCCAGATGACCATCATCGCCTCCCTGGTGATCATGGTGGACCAGATACTCAAGGCAGTGGCCTTTGAAATCAGCAAACAGCTCAGTGTTTTTGTCGGGTTGATCATCACCAACTGTATTGTCCTGGGTCGTGCTGAAGCCTTTGCTTCCCAGAATCCTCCGCTGCCAAGCCTGATGGATGGTATCGGTAATGGCCTGGGCTACAGCGTGGTCCTGATCGTGGTCGGAACACTGCGGGAGCTGTTTGGTTCCGGTAGCCTGCTGGGCTTCCAGCTCCTGCCCATGGTGGAAACCGGCGGCTGGTATCAGGGCAATGGCCTAATGTTGCTTGCTCCGAGTGCCTTTTTCATCATCGGTTTCTTTATCTGGATTCTGCGTAATGCCTATACGGACCAGGTTGAAGAGAACGAGTTCAAGATGATGCCGCATACGCCTGAGGAGGTTGTACAGTAATGGAGTATTATCTCAGTCTTTTCATAAGCGCCGTTTTTGTCGAAAACATGGCGCTGATGTTGTTCCTCGGCATGTGTACCTTCCTCGCGGTATCCAAGAAAGTCGAGACCGCGCTGGGCCTGGGTATTGCTGTGGTGGTGGTGCAAGCCATTACCGTGCCGGTCAACAACCTGATTTACAACTACCTCCTGCGTGACGGCGCTCTGTCATGGGCCGGCCTGCCGGACGTGGACCTTAGCTTCCTCGGCTTCCTGGCCTATATCGGTGTGATCGCAGCCATAGTCCAGATTCTGGAGATGTTCCTCGATAAATACATCCCCGCACTGTATAACGCCCTTGGTGTGTTCCTGCCTCTGATCACGGTGAATTGTGCGATCCTGGGTGCTTCCCTGTTCATGGTCGAGCGATCCTACACTTTTCCGGAAAGTGTCGTATACGGAATTGGTGCCGGTGTCGGTTTTGCCCTGGCGGTGGTTGCCCTGGCGGGCATCCGCGAAAAACTGAAGTACAGTGATGTGCCTCCAGGTTTGCGCGGCCTGGGTATCACCTTCATTTCCACAGGACTGATGTCACTCGGTTTCATGTCCTTCAGTGGTCTGTCCTTGTAAGAATTGCTAGATAAGGGTCCTGTAAACAATGGATATCACAACGATAATCAGTGGCGTGACGATGTTCACCGGCCTGGTGATGGCGCTGGTAGGGGTCATCATTGCTGCTCGCTCCAAGATGGTCAGCTCGGGGAATGTCACGATTGAAATCAACGGTGACCCGGACAAGGCCATCACCGTTCCCGCCGGTGGCAAACTGCTGAACACCCTGGCCGAGGAGGGTATCTACCTGTCCTCCGCCTGTGGCGGCGGTGGTACTTGTGCCCAGTGTGCCTGCCAGGTACATGACGGTGGTGGATCGATGCTGCCCACCGAGGCCAGTCACTTTACCATGAAGGAGGCCAAGGAGAACTGGCGCCTTTCCTGCCAGGTTTCGGTCAAGCAGGACATGAAAGTGGAAGTGGATCCCGAGTTCTTCGGCGTCAAGCAATGGGAATGCAAGGTGATCTCCAATCACAACGTTGCCACGTTCATCAAGGAGCTGGTGCTTGAGATTCCTGAGGGAGAAGAAGTGAAATTTCGTGCCGGTGGCTATGTGCAGATGGAAGTGCCGCCGCATGAGGTGGACTTCAAGGACTTCGAAATTGACGAGGAATACCGGGGCGACTGGGAAAAGTTTGGCCTGTTTGATCTCAAATCCAAAGTCAATGAAACCACCACTCGTGCCTATTCCATGGCAAACTACCCGGAAGAGAAGGGCGTACTGAAATTCAATATCCGCATCGCGACTCCCCCTCCGGGTACCAATCACCCGCCTGGTGTCATGTCGTCCTATGTCTTCAATCTCAAGCCGGGTGATACGCTTAAGGTGTTCGGTCCCTTTGGTGAATTCTTTGCCAAGGACACGGACAATGAGATGGTGTTTGTTGGCGGTGGTGCCGGCATGGCGCCGATGCGTTCGCACATCTTTGATCAGTTGCGCCGTATCAAGACGGACCGGAAGATGACCTTCTGGTATGGTGCCCGCAGCCGTCGCGAAATGTTCTATGTGGAAGATTTCGATGAGCTGGACAAAGAGAACGACAATTTTGAATGGCATGTCGCGCTCTCCGATCCCCAGCCGGAGGATGACTGGAAGGGGCCGACCGGTTTCATTCACACGGTTGCCTATGAGAATTACCTTAAGGATCACCCGGCACCCGAAGACTGTGAATATTATCTCTGTGGGCCGCCCATGATGAATTCCTCGGTCATCAAGATGCTCAAGGATCTGGGTGTCGAGGACGAGAACATCATGCTGGACGAGTTCGATTGATCGATGTTCGAGAAGGTAAGCTGATTGCTCTGGTTTCAGAGCTGGATTTACCCGCTGACACGATCCGGAAAATAAAAATGGGGGGAGACGGGTGAGGATTCGCCCACTTCCCCTTTTTTCGTCAGGAGAACGATGCACTATCTGAAGCGGTTTCGCTACACGCTGATTTTTCTCGGGCTGTTTTTTGCCTGGGTTCTGTTGCGCCCGGATTCGGGGCCGCAACTCTACCAGCTCACAGGGCAGACGATGGGCACCACCTATCAGGTACAGCTCTGGGAGTTCCCTGATGACGTTGATCCGGAGGTTCTCGCCCAGGAGATTGACGAACGTCTGCAGCGAGTGGATCGTGAACAATTCTCCATCTACTCGCCGGATTCGGAAATATCACGCTTCAATGATGCGCAAACCGGACAATGGTTCGCTGTATCGAGGGAGGTGGCCAGTGTGGTCCAGACCGCCCAGCAAGTCAGTGCCCTGAGTGGTGGATATTTTGACATCACGGTAGCGCCACTGGTGCAACGATGGGGTTTTGGCTCTCGGCGAGTGGCAGAGGCAGAGCTGGTTCCGGATGAAAGTGAAATCGGATCCCTGCAACGTCAGGTCGACTATCGCCAGCTGGAGGTTCGTCAGTCGCCACCGGCTTTGCGCAAGCGTTCTGCCCTGGAGATTGATCTTGGTGGCATTGCCAAGGGTTATGGCACCGATGTGGTGGCCGATTATTTCGACAGCCTCGGCATGGAGAATTATTTCATTGAGGTGGGGGGTGAGCTTAGGGTTCGCGGCCTACGCCATGATGGTAACAGTTGGGTGCCAGCCATCGAGCGTCCGGTGTCCGGGCAGCGACAGGTTCAAGCGGTGCTGAACACTCGTGGTGAATCCATTGCTCTGGCTGGCTCCGGCGATTATCGCAATTATTTTGTTGCTGATGATCAGCGATTTTCACACGAAATTGATCCTTTCACCGGTCGTCCTGTAGTAGATAAACTGGCTGCGGTCTATGTGATAACGGATACGGCGAAAATGGCCGATGCGCTTACCACGGCTTTCATGGCCATGGGGCTTGAGCGGGGCATTGCCTTGGCGGAGCAGGAAGGCATCGCTGCCTATTTCATTTACCGCGAGCAAGAGGAGGAACGGTTTGCCGAGTATGTGACCGATTCTTTTGCCCGCTATGTTGAAGAGAGGTGAGGTATGGCTACGGTATTGATGACCATTCTGGTCATGACCCTGATAGTGGGAGGTATGGCCATTGGTGTGATTTTCGGGCGTACACCGATCAAAGGATCCTGCGGCGGGCTGAATAATGTGGGGGTTGAAGAGGATTGCGAGATTTGTGGTGGCAATCCGAAGAAGTGTGGCGAGTCTGGCGGGCGGTGAGCCGGAACATTCGAGAAGAAGCAACAGGGAGGCCGGGGCATGGCAAAAGCAAAGACGCATTATGAAATCATTGTGATTGGCAGCGGTCCGGCGGGTGAGTCTGCAGCCATCAACTCTGCCAAGAACGGTAAAGATGTTGCCATTGTCAGCGATCGGGAGAAAGTTGGGGGTAATTGCACGCATCTGGGGACAATTCCCTCCAAGGCCCTGCGACATTCGGTCAAGCAGATCATGGAGTTTCGCACCAATCCTTTGTTACGTGAGTACGCCATTCTGCGCAAACCGACGTTTCCGCAAATCATCCACCAGGCCGGGCGGGTCATCGACGAACAGGTTTTCCTGCGCAGTAATTACTACGAGAAAAATGGCGTCGACGTGCTTTCGGGCAATGCGCATTTTCTCGATGAACACACCATCAAGTTGGGTCCGCGTGGTCGTCAGCTGACTGCGGATCATTTCATCATCGCCACCGGCTCACGCCCTTATCGACCGGATGACGTCGATTTCACTCATTCGCGCATGTTCGATAGCGACACCATCCTGGAGCTGGATCATTCACCACAGAAGGTCACCGTGATCGGGGCCGGCGTGATCGGCTGTGAATACGCATCCATATTTGGTGGCCTGGGCTGCAAAGTGGAGCTGATCAACCCGGCTGAAAGCCTGTTGTCCTTCCTGGACTGGGAAATTTCCGATGCCCTCAGTTATCACCTGCGTAATGCCGGTGTGCGCAGCCGACACAATGAAGAATACGAGCGCATCGAATACCACGATACCCATATTGTCACCCATCTGAAATCCGGCAAGCGCATCAAGAGTGACATCGTGCTCTGGGCGAATGGACGTTCCGGCAACACCGAGAACCTGGGCCTGGATGCGCTTGGTATCCCGATCAACAATCGTGGTCAAATGGAAGTCAACGGGCGCTATCAGTCTACTGTGGAGCATATCTACGGCGCCGGTGATGTCATCGGCTGGCCCTCGCTGGCCAGCGCGGCCTATGATCAGGGCAGGGCGGCAAGCAACGCGATTGTCAACCCGTCTGCGTTCAAGGCGATAGACCGGGTTGCTTCCGGCATCTATACGATCCCGGAGATCAGTACCCTTGGCAAAAACGAACAGGAACTGACCGAGGCCCAGGTGCCCTACGAGGTGGGCAAGGCGTTTTTCAATGACACCGCACGTGGCCAGATTACCGGCGAGGCGGTGGGTATGCTGAAAATCATTTTCCATTTCGACACCCTGGAAATACTGGGCATCCACTGCTTTGGTGATCAGGCCTCTGAAATCGTGCATATCGGTCAGGCGATCATGTTGCAGGAAGGGGACGCCAACACCATGCATTACTTCCTGGACACCACTTTCAACTACCCGACCATGGCCGAGGCGTATCGAATTGCTGCTCTGGACGGCCTCAACCGGGTGTTCTGAGCAGCCGAGAGTTTCCGGGGAATCTCTGGACAAGCAGGAACAGGCTCCATTAAGCTGAATCAGGGTGTGTAACTTCCCCGATTGCCGTCCAGGGCGGCCAGGAGCCTGATGATGAAAAGAACAGCGGGAGATATTCTCAAGGAAAAAGGCGGTGAAATCATTTCCGTGGACGCCGACGCAAAAGTCGTGGACGCACTGGCGGTCATGGCGAAACACAATGTCGGCGCCGTGGTCGTGACCCGTGATGGGGAGCACGTCGGCATCTGGACCGAGCGCGACCTCAGGGTGCAGATATTGCAGAAAGGCTTTGATCACCGCACAGCCAGTATGAGCGACTATATGAACCCTCATCTGATCATTGCCGATGCCGACGAACAGGTATATCAGCTCTATGACAGATTTCTCGGACAGCGTATCCGGCATGTGATGGTCAAAGATGGCGAGGACATCATCGGCGTGTTATCAGTCGGTGATGTGGTGCGGGCTTCCCTACACCAGAAGATGCTCGAATTCGAGGAGCTCAACGAGATCATCAGTCTCGAATATTATGAAAACTGGAAAATCCGCCAGAACGAACGCTTCTGAGAGGATTGCCGCTGGCCTGCGCCGCAGGAACAGGAACACGCAAAGCATTTACAGGAGTTCAAGGCCATGCCGGTGCAGACCGTTGCAGTGCTGGGTGGAGGCAGTTTCGGGACAGTCATTGCCAATATCATCGCCGAGAATGGCTATCAGGTCAGGTTCTGGATGCGCAGTGAGAGTCTTGCCGACGAGGTGAACCGTTCGCGTGAGAACAGCCGCTATCTGCCCGGATACCGCCTGCACGAGAATATTCTGGCCACCCATGACATGGCAGCGGCCGTGGCTGATGCCGAGATGATTTTTGTGGCAGTGCCCAGTGCCTATTTCCGCCGGGTACTGGAGCGGATGAAACCCCACCGTCGACCGGACAGTCTGCTGGTCAGTACCACCAAAGGCATTGAGGCCGGCAGTTTCCTGCTGATGAGCCAGGTATTGCGGGAGGTCCTGCCCGGTGCGCCGGTGGGCGTGCTCAGTGGTCCCAATCTGGCACGCGAAATCGCCGACCGTAATCTGGCCGGTACTGTGGTGGCCAGTGATGACCCTGAAGTAATGGACAAGGTTCGCCGCGTGCTGCGCTCGGAATATTTTCGGGTGTACAGTAATGCCGACATGTTCGGTGTTGAGCTCGGAGGATCACTGAAGAACATCTATGCCATTATTGCCGGGCTGGCATCGGCGCTGGGCATGGGCGCCAACACCAATGGTATGCTGATCACCCGTAGCCTCACCGAGATGGCGCGTTTCGGTCGTCGTATCGGCGCTGACCCGATGACGTTTCTGGGGCTGTCCGGCGTGGGCGACCTGATCGTGACCTGCTCTTCTTCATTGAGCCGGAACTTCAGTGTCGGTTATGGGCTGGGGAAAGGGCGTTCGCTGGACGAGATTGTGGAGGAGCTTGGGCAGGTGGCCGAAGGCGTCAATACGCTGAAACTGGTCAAACACAAGGCTGACGAACTGGATGTCTACATGCCACTGGCCAGCGGACTGTATGCCATCATGTATGAAGGACAGTCCGTGCAGCACGTGGTGGCATCGCTGATGCTTGGCGAACAGGCCCTGGACGTGGAGTATGAAGCGGTGGAATCTCGGTAGCCCGGTGCTCTGTAACCGCGCTACGGATTCCGGGAGGGACACATGTCGGATGATTTCATCGAAAATGTACAGAAGAAGCGCCACTGGCTGCGCATTCTGTATATGCTGGTTTTTTTCGTGGCCCTGTATGTCACCGGGGTGGTGATTCTGGTGCTGGTTGTGGCCCAGGCCCTGTTCACACTGGTAACCGGAAGCGACAACATCAATCTGCGTCGATTGGGTAACAGCCTCAGTGTCTATGTGCATGAGATGTTGCGGTTTCTCACCTACAATAGCGAATATCGACCCTTTCCATTCTCCAACTTCCCGATTTCGGACAATGCATTACCGGCTCCCGGGGAAGACCATGACGGGGAGACCGTTGATGGTGAGACGGAAGCTGATCCGTCGGATGACGACCGACCGAAATCCTGAGCGGCCATGGAATTGATCAGAGTTTCCCTGGTATTTGATGTACGAGCGCGCCCCGGGCTACAATCGGGGACATTCACTGTCTGACGGAATTTTTACATGCACTTCAATGGCTTGAGAGTCGTACTGCTGTTCCTTGCCCTGGTCTCCGGAATTTCCCTGGTATATGCACAGCCCCCGCAGCCGGGTGATTACGCGGGGTTCGAGCGTTTCCCGGGCTCCGAGTTGGCCGATTTCCGCCATCAGCAAAGCACGGTATACGATCTGGCCCTTGGACGCATGCAGCGGGTTGATGGTCGTGTCTCCCCGAGCCGTGCCGAACGCCTTCAGGGGGCTCTGACGCGGGTGACCTATGAAATTCCTTCCGGTTTTTCGGCCGGGGACGCCTATCAGCATTTCCGTGATCAGTTGCTGAGTGATGGTCAGTCCGCCGTGTTCGAATGTCAGGGGCGGGGCTGCGGCAGCAGTAACTTCTGGGCCAATGACAAATTCGGCAACCGGGTTCTGTATGGACCGGAAAGTGGTCAATACTATATGGCAAGCACCTACCGCAGTGAACGTAATGGCGTACCGGTCAGTGGTTATGCGGCCCTGTACACGATCACGCGTGGTAATCGCCGTGTCTATGCACATCTGGATTTTCTGGAATTGCCCCCAGTCGATGATATGCAGTTGATGGTCACACCGGAGGCGATGCTGAGCCGGCTGCAAGAGGATGGAAGCGCCGTATTGCAGAACCTGGCGTTCAACGACGATGACGAACTGGTCGGGGATGACGGGATCGATCTGGTGGTGCAGGCGCTACGTCGTGATACGTTGCTTGAGGTGTATCTGGTGGCACATCTTCGATTACCCGGTGAGGACACTGATATTTTGCAGGCCCGTTCACAGGAGCGCGCCGAACAGCTACGGCAGCGTCTGGTGGAGGAGGGAATCAATGCATCCAGGTTGGAAGCCCATGGTGTCGGTCCGCTGGCGCCCTATTGCCTTCAGGGACCCTGTCACGATCGTGTGGAACTTGTGACACGCCCCTGAAGTGTGAGCGGCTGGATAGCGCTTTCAGTCGATCAGTGAAAGGAACTCCATGCGGGTGCTCTGGCTGTTACGGAAAGCGCCCAGCATGCTGGATGTGGTCATGATCGAGTTCTGCTTTTCCACGCCGCGCATCATCATGCACATATGTTGTGCTTCGATGATGACCCCCGCGCCGGCGGCGCCAGTCGTTTTGACAATGGTTTCTGCGATTTCCTTGGTCAGGTTTTCCTGAATCTGCAGGCGGCGGGCAAACATGTCGACGATGCGTGCGATCTTGGACAGTCCGATCACCTTGCCCTTGGGCAGGTAGGCGACATGGCACTTACCGATGAATGGTAGCAGGTGGTGCTCACACATCGAGTACAACTCGATGTTCTTGACGATCACCATTTCCTCCGACTCCGAAGGGAAGAGCGCGTCGTTGATGACCTCGTCTATGTCCTGATGATAGCCACGGGTCAAAAATTCCATCGCCTTGGCGGCACGTTTTGGCGTATCTTTCAGGCCAGCGCGGGACAGGTCTTCGCCGAGGGCACTGATGATGTCCTCGAAAGCACGTTCCATGGTCATGGGAAGACGTTCCTGAGTGATTTTTTGAAGACCCGATACCCTACGCGAAAGCGGTTTGGGCGTAAAGCGAATTTTGACAGTGGAGCCGGTGTACATGAAGTTGCAGGACTGTGTCGGGCGGATCACCCGGCAATTCGAGCGGGAGGAGCTGTTCTACGGACACGGCACTGATAACCCTGCTGATGAGGCCTTTTACCTGGTGTTTGCGGCTCTGGGACTCGATTTCGGGGATGCGGAACGGCTGATGGCCGCGCGGGAACTGGATCGGGAGGAATTGCAGAAAGTGCATGAACTGGCTCGGCGGCGTGTACAGGAGCGGGTCCCAGTGGCTTATCTGGTCGGGGAAGCCTGGTTTGCCGGTTTGGCGTTTCACGTCAATCCGCATGTGCTGATTCCACGATCACCCATCGCGGAACTGATTGCCAACGGTTTCGCGCCATTGCTGGAGACTGAACCCCGGCAGATTCTCGACCTTTGCACCGGCAGTGGGTGCATCGGTATCGCCTGTGCCCAGCACTGGCCCTCCGCCCGCGTGGTGCTGTCCGACGTATCCGGAGAGGCACTTGCAGTGGCCAACGAGAATGTTCGGCGTCATGGCCTGGAGGATCGTGTCCATGTGCTCGAGTCTGACCTCTTTGCATCGCTTGATGACGGATTCGACCTGATTGTCAGCAATCCACCCTATGTAGCGGATGAGGAAATGCGTGATCTGCCACCAGAGTACCGGCACGAACCGGCTTTGGGGCTGCGTTCGGCGGACGAGGGCCTGGACATTCCCCTGCGGATACTGCGCGAAGCGGCCGCTCACCTCACCGACACCGGAGTGCTGGTGCTTGAGCTGGGACACAGTTGGCAGGCACTGGCCCGTCGGTTACCGCGGATGCCGTTCGTCTGGCTTGAATTCGAGCACGGTGGTGAGGGTGTGCTGGCCCTGGACAGGGCGTCATTGCTGAGCGGGCTGGCAGAGCAGTCGTCAATCAGCGAATGAAGCGCAGACGCATTTGGTGTACAATGCGCCCCTCTCAACGGCTTTCGGGCGGAACAACATGTCGGGTAACAGCTTCGGCAAGTCTTTCATTATAAGCAGCTTTGGCGAAAGCCATGGTCCCGCGCTGGGCTGTGTGGTCGATGGTTGCCCACCTGGGCTCGCGCTCAGCGAGGCCGATCTGCAACGCGATCTGGACCGACGCAAACCGGGTACCTCACGCTTCACCACCCAGCGACGCGAGGAGGATCGTGTGCGGATACTTTCCGGCGTCTTTGAAGGGGTGACCACCGGCACGCCAATCGGCCTTATGATCGAGAATACCGATCAACGGTCGAAGGATTACGGCAAGATTAAAGACCAGTTTCGTCCGGCCCATGCTGATTACAGCTACATGCAAAAATATGGTGTTCGGGATTACCGTGGCGGGGGGCGCGCCTCGGCCCGGGAGACGGCAATGCGGGTGGCCGCTGGTGCCATTGCCAAGAAGTACCTGCTTACCGGCTACGGCATACAGGTACGGGCTTATATGAGCCAGCTAGGCCCCGTTCGGGCAACCCGCCTGGATTGGGACGCGGTGGAGGAAAATCCGTTTTTCTGTCCCGATCCCGGCATCGTGCCGGAGCTGGAAGCCTATATGAAGGCGCTTACCAAAGAGGGCAATTCCATCGGCGCCCGCATCAATGTGGTGGCCAGCAATGTGCCGCCGGGTTTGGGTGAGCCGGTGTTCGATCGACTGGATGCTGATCTGGCGCATGCCCTGATGAGTATCAATGCGGTCAAAGGCGTGGAGGTCGGCGCGGGCTTCGACTGTGTCGAACAGAAGGGCACGGAGCACCGTGATGAAATGACTCCGGAGGGTTTCCTGTCCAATCATGCAGGTGGCGTACTTGGCGGGATTTCCAGTGGTCAGGACATTACCGCGAGCATTGCCTTGAAACCGACCTCGAGTCTGCGTATTCCGGGCCGCTCCGTGGATACCGCCGGCAATC
Organism: Gammaproteobacteria bacterium; assembly: GCA_003556835.1. Lineage (GTDB taxonomy): Bacteria > Pseudomonadota > Gammaproteobacteria > Pseudomonadales > Pseudohongiellaceae > PWQG01. The sequence goes on along the minus strand of PWQG01000243.1, from coordinate 44,443 downwards.
CGGTGGAGGTGGTCACCACCGGTAGGCACGACCCCTGTGTCGGCATCCGGGCGGTGCCGATTGCTGAAGCCATGACCGCGATGGTGCTGATGGATCATCTGCTGCGTAATCGGGCGCAGAATGCCGATGTGCAATGCCCATCGCCACGAGTGCCCGCTAGTGCCGAAGACCAATAAAGTGCTTTATTTGCATTATGTAAATGACTGAAATGGTTGCGCTTCTTTTAAAAAGGGGCGCGTTCGTGTTCACAGAAGTTCGATTCCGGGAACAGTAATGGCAGGAAAAACACTCTACGACAAATTGTGGGAATCCCATCTCGTCAAACAGCGCGACGATGGCACGGCGCTCATCTATATCGATCGGCACCTGATTCATGAAGTCACCTCACCGCAGGCCTTTGAAGGGCTGCGATTGGCCGGGCGACGGCCCTGGCGTCCGGACGCCAACCTGGCCACGCCGGATCACAATATCCCGACCACCCTGGCAGAGCGCAGCCAGGGGCTGGAAGGCATTCGTGATCCGATTTCCCGGATCCAGGTCCGCACTCTCGACGAAAACTGTCGCAGCTTTGATATCACCGAGCTGGATATGAATGACATTCGCCAGGGTATCGTGCATGTGGTCGGCCCGGAGCAGGGGGCAACCCTGCCGGGCATGACCATCGTCTGTGGTGATTCGCATACTTCCACGCATGGGGCCCTGGGTGCGCTGGCTCACGGTATCGGCACTTCCGAAGTCGAACACGTGCTGGCCACGCAATGCCTGCTGCAGAGCAAGATGAAGAACATGCTGGTGCGCGTCGACGGACAGCTGCAGCCAGGGGTTACCGCCAAAGATATCGTGCTCGCCATCATCGGCGAAATCGGCACGGCTGGCGGCACCGGGTATACCATTGAATTCGGTGGCGAAGCGATCCGTGCGCTGAGCCTGGAAGGGCGCATGACCGTCTGCAATATGGCCATCGAGGCGGGCGCCCGTGCCGGACTGATTGCCGTGGACGAGACCACCATCGATTACATCAAGGGACGTCCATTTGCTCCGACCGGCGAGGTCTGGGATCGGGCTGTAGAATACTGGCGCGGCCTGGTCAGCGACGAAGATGCGGAGTTTGACAAGGTGGTGGTGCTGGATGCGGCCCGGATAATTCCCCAGGTTACCTGGGGCACATCGCCGGAAATGGTTGTTCCGGTCGATGGCATGGTGCCGGACCCCGATCAGGAGCCGGATGCCGCGCGTGCGGAAAGTATCCGTCAGGCCCTCAAGTATATGGGTCTCAAGCCCGGCACCGCGATACGGGACATACGGTTGGACAATGTGTTCATCGGTTCATGCACCAATTCGCGCATCGAGGACCTGCGGGCAGCTGCAGCGGTGGTGAAAGGGCACAAGGTGGCCGACAACATCGAGCTTGCCATGGTGGTTCCCGGTTCCGGCCTGGTCAAGAAGCAGGCCGAGGAAGAAGGTCTGCATCACATCTTCACCGAGGCCGGCCTGGAATGGCGTGAGCCGGGCTGCTCCATGTGTCTGGCCATGAATGCTGATCAGTTGGGCGAAGGCAAGCACTGCGCTTCGACCTCGAATCGGAATTTCGAAGGTCGACAGGGCTTTGGTGGACGTACCCATCTGGTCAGTCCGGCCATGGCGGCGGCTGCTGCCATCCGCGGACATTTCGTGGATGTGCGCGAATTGCAGACAGAAGACAAAGTGGCCAGCTGAAACAGCGGCTGGCCATGAACCAGAATGGATCGAGAAAAGATCGAAAAAGGGTCGAGAAACCATCATGAAAAAGTTTTCAGTACACCAGGGCGTGGTCATGCCACTCGACCGCGCCAATGTGGATACCGATTTCATCATTCCCAAGCAGTTCCTCAAGTCGATCAAGCGTACCGGCTTTGGTGTGAATCTGTTTGATGAGCATCGCTATCTGGACAAAGGGCAGCCGGGTGCGGACAACAGCCAGCGCCCGGTAAACCCGGATTTTGTGTTGAACAAGCCGCGTTACCGTGATGCCAGCGTATTGCTCACCCGACGTAATTTCGGTTGTGGTTCGAGTCGGGAACACGCGCCCTGGGCGCTCGACGACTACGGTTTCCGGGTCATCATTGCGCCGAGTTTTGCTGACATATTTTTTAATAACTGCTTTAAGAATGGGATATTACCTATTGTTCTTGAAGAAGAAGTTGTCAATGACTTGTTTAAGGAAGTAGAGGCGCAGGAAGGCTACAGCCTCACCGTTGATCTGGAGTCACAGGAGATCCGCAAGCCGGATGGCGGCGTGATTCCCTTCAACGTGGACAGCTTCCGCAAACACTGCCTGCTCAATGGGCTCGACGATATTGGTTTGACGCTGGAAGATGCGGACGCCATAAGTGGATTCGAGCAACAGTGGCGCGAGCAGTCGCCCTGGTATTTCCGCGCACCCTGAGTCACAGTCGGCAGATGGTCTTCCTATCCAGGGCATTCATTGAACGAGAAAGGAATTGATATGAGCAAGAAATACAATGTTGCGGTGGTTGGCGCCACCGGTGCGGTAGGGGAAACCCTGATCAGCATCCTGGAAGAGCGCAACTTTCCCGTGGACAAACTCTTTCCGCTGGCCAGCGAGCGCTCGGCCGGTTCCACAATCATGTTCCACAACAAGCCGGTCACTGTGCAAAATCTGGCCGACTTCGATTTCTCCCGGGCGGACATCGGCCTGTTCTCGGCTGGCGGAAGCATCTCCGAAGCCTTTGCGGAAAAAGCGGGCAAGGCGGGCTGTATTGTCATCGACAACACCTCTCACTTTCGCCGCGATGCTGACATTCCACTGGTGGTGCCAGAGGTCAACCCCGAAGCGATCAAGGATTATGGCAATCGCAATATCATCGCCAACCCGAACTGTTCCACCATCCAGATGTTGGTGGCGCTGAAGCCGATTCACGACAAGGTTGGCATCAAGCGGATCAACGTGGCCACCTATCAGGCCGTATCCGGCACCGGCAAGCCGGCCATGGAAGAGCTTGCTGCACAGACAGCTGCTTTGCTGAACGGGCAGGACATAAAGTGTGAAGTCTATCCCAAGCAGATCGCCTTCAATGCCTTGCCGCATATCGATGACTTCCAGGAAAATGGCTACACGAAGGAAGAAATGAAGATGGTCTGGGAAACGCAGAAGATCTTCGGAGACGATCAGATCGCGGTCAATCCGACCTGCGTCCGGGTTCCGGTATTCTATTCACATTCGGAAGCTGTGCATATCGAGACGGCCGAACCGATCAGCGAGGACGAAGTCCGCCAACTGATGCAGTCCGCGCCCGGTGTCACTCTGATGGACGAGCGTCGTGACGGTGGCTACCCCACGGCAGTGACCGATTCGGCAGGCAAGGATGATGTGTTTGTGGGCCGGATCCGCAAGGATATCAGTCACCCGAATGGCATGAATTTGTGGATAGTTGGTGACAACGTTCGCAAAGGTGCCGCACTGAACTCCATTCAGATCGCGGAAGTATTGATAAAAGACTATTTATCATGAATACTTGCGCCATAAAGCTGAGGGTTCACTGATTGATTGAGCGATAGGTCCGCCTGTTACTGCTGGAATCGGTCACAGGGGATCCTCCGGAGCCGGCACCTTGCCTGCCCCGGTGATTGCATACTGACGAAGGAACGGGGCCATGCCAAAAAAGCTGATAATAACCCTAGCTGCCCTGGTGTTATTGGTGACCACTTACGCCAACGCGCTTGGCCTGGGTGACATCACGCTGGAGTCATCGCTCAATCAACCGTTGTCGGCGCGCATTGCCCTCCACCGGACGGAGGGCATTGGCAATGATGATGTGCGCGTGGCCCTGGCTTCCCGTCGCGATTTCGAGCGCTTCTCGCTGGAACGCATCCACTTCCTCGAATCTCTACGTTTTGAGGTCCATCTCGATGCTGATCAGCCCTATATCGCACTGAGCACTCGTGAGCCGGTGCGTGAACCATTTCTCAGTTTCGTGCTTGATACCAGCTGGCCCGAGGGGCGTGTTCTGACCGAATACACGGTTCTGGTCGATCCTCCGGCCTTTGCCAGTGCAGTCGCTGCGCAGCAACCACAGCCACCGGCCAGCAGTATCAGTGAGGCTGTGCCTGAGCAGCGTGGCGATGCAGATTCTCCAGGTTTCGAGTCAGCAGCAGAAGCGGGAGAGAGGCAGGTGACCCCTGAAACCGCAACCGCAGCGCCGGGGCCGACGGCAACTGCCGGCACGGATTCCGATGTGGCCTCTGACTCACCATTGGCGCAGACATCTGCGGATCAGGAACAAGAGTTGCAGATTGATGCAACTGATACCCTCTGGGACATTGCGCTGCGCGTGCGACCGGATAACAGCATATCAGTGCAGCAGACAATGCTGGCGCTTCAGCAACACAACCCCGAAGCCTTCATCAACAACAATATTAACCTGCTGCGCAATGGCGCCATTCTGCGCATCCCGCCAAGCAGTGAACTGCGCGCAATCAGCCAATTGGAGGCCGTGGAAGAGGTCAGTCGTCAGAATCAACAGTTCAGCGATGCTGCAACGGCGCCGGTCGGATCACAACCACTGGCGGCGCCTCCGGAAACGGACGCGGATGCAGCAGGTCCTTCCGGTGAGCTGCAACTGGTGACTGGCGACGAAGCTGCCGACAGCGCGGTTTCCGATTCGATAGCTGCTGAGTCAGCTGAAGTTGATGGCCGTATCCGCAGCGTCGAGAACGAACTGGCAGTCAGTCAGGAGGAGCTCGACCGGGTGGAGCGGGAGAACGAGGAGCTCCAGCAGCGATTGGCGATGCTCGAAGAGCAGATTGAATCAGCGCGGGAGCTGATCCGCCTGCGCGATCTTGAACTGGCGCAGCTGCAGGATTCCCTGGCCAGCGAGGAGGGGGCGGAAGAGGCTGCCGCGCCCGCTGCTCCGCCTGAACCGACACAAGTGACCATGGCTCCGGAAGCCGGTCCGCTGGAAAGGATCATGAACACCCTGATGCAGAATACACTGCTGCTGCTGGGGCTGGTCGTGTTGCTCATTCTACTGTTGGTGCTGTTCCTGGTACGTCGCAATCGGGCCCAGCAGGCGGCTCTGGCTGACGAGCGGGAGAATGATGAAGATCAGGATCTGGACTTCAGCAGAAGTGGTAGCGCGCTGGCGGCGGCTGCGTCACGGCGACAGGGGGTCGAGACCGAGGAGGCGGGTCTGGTAGCCACTGCGGGCAGTGAGGCCGATACTGAGGATCAGGACGATGTCGCTGTGGATGACTCATTTGTTGCCGAGGCGGAAGAAGAGTCGACAAGCCTGTTGCCTGATGAGGTCGAGACACTTCTGGAGGAAGTGGATGGGCTGATCGAGCATCGACAGTATGACCTGGCTCAGAATATGCTGCAGGACGCCATTGTGGCGGACCCTGATGAGCAGGCCCTGCGGGTGAAAATGCTACAGGTCCTGGTCGCGCAGGAAGATGTTACCGGCTTCCGTCTGCAGGAGTCCGAACTGGGTGAGCTGGACACACAACAGCAGGAGCAGGTGGATACATTGCGCGAGCAGGTCGCCGCACTGGAAGGACGGGCGACTTCCGCCGCGATTGGGCCTGAGGCTGAGACGGATGCGGGTGTTGCAGAAGAATCATTCGAGGACCTGGACGATTTCTCCGATATTGATAATGATGAGCTCGAACTGGACATGGAAGCCAGTGCCGACGTGGATGATGACAAAGTGCGTGATGGTGCCGCGGATGCCGACATGGGCGGTCAGTCCGATGCCTTGGCAAGCCAACCGCAGACTGCTGAATCTGACGTTATTGACGTCGAGGAGGAGTCCAGGCTCGAGTCGGAAGACGATTATTCCATCGACTGGGATCTTTCCGATGCGGATATTGCCGGTATGGACGAAAAAGACGATATCGCGCTGGAAACAGAGACCGAAGACAAGACCAAAGATGATTTCAGTTTCGATGACTGGGATCTCGATGTGGAGTCGGATGGCGAAGTCAGCGATTCTGAAGACATGGGTGATGACAAGAAGGCTGTAACCGGGGATGAGCAAGCGGAGGACGAGTTTGATTTCTCCCTGGAGGATTTCGAGCTGGATACCGACCCGGAAGAAGGGGAAAGCGAGGCCGGGGTGGTGACGGAGTCCAAGCCCGAGTTTACAGAAGCTGACACGCGCGAAATGGCCCCGGGCAATGCAGCGGAGCCTGAGGAAGAGGACTCCGCGAGTTTTGATCTGGATACGGAGCCGTCTGATGAGGACAATCAGGTCAGGCTTCCCGGTGCAGACGTCGAGGAGGTTGACGAGTTCGACCAGGAAATAGAAAGCCTGAGGGATGCCTCGCCTGAATCGGATCTGGAACTGGAGCCGGCGCCTGAGCCCGAGCCCGAGCCCGAGCCCGAGCCCGAGCCCGAATCAGAGATTGAACTGCAGCCAGCACCAGAGCCACAACCGGAACCGGCTCCTGCATCGACTAAAGATGGCGACGCGTTTGAAGACCTGGAGTTCAGTTCGGATGATGCCGAGGCATTGGTATCGAAGCGTTTTGGCGACGAGGATGGGGATTTCGGTTTTCTCTCCGGCAGTGATGAAGCGGCAACCAAGCTTGATCTCGCGCGAGCCTATATCGATATGGGCGATGCCGAGGGTGCGCGCGAAATTCTGGATGAAGTCGTGGACGAGGGCACCGAAACGCAGGTCAAGGAAGCCCGCGAATTGATGGGCAGGCTGGCCTAGTGCTTCCCGGGCTCCTCTGATCGTGACCACCCGCATCGCCCTTGCCGTCGCCTACGACGGTGCGGCCTATCATGGCTGGCAACGACAAGGTTCACCTGAATTGCCCACGGTACAGGCAGATCTGGAGAAAGCATTGAGCCGGATCGCAGCCGCTCCGATCCGTGTGCATTGTGCCGGGCGCACCGACAGCGGGGTCCATGCCACCGCGCAGATCGTGCATTTTGATGCGCCCGTTGACCGGGGCGCAAAAGCCTGGCTTATGGGCAGCAACAGTCTGTTGCCGAAAACCGTCCGCGTGTTATGGGCAACCCCGGTAGCGGCGAATTTCCACGCCCGGTTTTCCGCACTGTCGCGTCGCTACCGTTATGTGATCCTGCAGCAGAGCGTGGCACCGGCCATTCTGTCGCGGCAGCTTACTCACATCCGTGAACGACTCGACGTTAATGCCATGGATAGGGCCGGTCGGCACCTGATCGGCGAACATGATTTCAGTGCATTCCGTGCGGCCGGTTGTCAGTCGCACAGCCCCTGGCGCAATGTGATGCAATTACGTGTGCAGCGCCATGGTCCTTTCATTGTGCTCGATGTTCGCGCCAATGCTTTTCTGCAACATATGGTTCGCAATATTGCAGGGGCCTTGTTGGCTGTAGGGCGTGGTGAGCGCGAACCTGACTGGATTGCCCATCTGCTTGGAACGCGTGACCGAAGACAAGGAGCGGTCACCGCCAGTCCAAACGGTCTCTATCTGGTCGACGTACAGTATCCGGGTGAATTCGGCCTGCCTGAAAAGGAAATCGGCCCGATCTTCCTGGCCGGTATGCCGGTCGCGGAAGACCATTGAGCGCGATATCTGTTAGAATCCCCCTCTTTCCCGATACAGCCTGGATTGAGTCGCCGATGGGGCACTGATGCAAAGAATCCGAACCAAAATTTGTGGCATTACGCGAGCCGAGGATCTGGATCAGGCGGCCATGCTGGGAGCTGATGCAGTGGGGCTGGTTTTCTACGATCCGAGTCCGCGTGCGGTGTCGCCGCGGAAGGCGGCCGAGCTCTGTGAGAAGCTGCCCGCATTCCTGTCCGTGGTGGCTCTGTTTGTCGATCCCCGGCCCGAAGATGTTCGCGAGGTACTGCAGGCTGTTCCCGCCGTCAATTGCCTGCAGTTTCATGGCACCGAGACGCCGGAGTTCTGCCGGGCTTTTGATCGACCCTATATGAAAGCACTGCGCGTGCGTGACGGACTCGATCCGGGCACGGAGATGGCCCGGTATCCGGATGCTGCCGCCATTCTGCTGGACAGCTATGACCCGGAGCGTGCCGGTGGTACCGGGCGGGTATTTGATTGGGGGTTGGCCCGAAGATGTGTGGAACGGGGCGAGCAGCCGATTGTGCTGGCTGGCGGTCTGAAGCCTGAGAATGTGGCGCAGGCCATCGGGGAGGTCCGACCCTGGGCGCTGGACGTAAGCAGTGGAGTGGAAAGTGCCGCGGGGGTGAAAAGCGCCGCGGTTTTGCAGGCATTTCTTGAAGAGGTATACCGTGTCCAATTTGCAGGATGATCGTTTCCAGGGGCCCGACCTGTCGGGCCATTTCGGTCCTTATGGTGGCGTGTTTGTGGGTGAAACCCTGATGGCTGCTGTCGAAGAGCTTGATCAGGTGTATACCCGCTTGTCCGCGGATCCGGAGTTCTGGCAGGCCTACGATCGCGATCTGAAGCATTTTGTCGGCCGTCCTTCCCCCCTGTATGAAGCCGAACGGCTGACGCAGAAATTCGGTGGGGCCCGGATCGTGCTCAAGCGCGAGGACCTGAATCACACCGGTGCGCACAAGATCAACAACACGATCGGCCAGGCACTGCTGGCCCGCTTCATGGGCAAAACCCGTATCATTGCCGAGACGGGTGCCGGGCAGCATGGCGTGGCAACGGCCACCGTGGCAGCACGCATGGGCCTCGAGTGCCATGTCTACATGGGTGCGGAGGATGTGCAGCGTCAGGCCGCCAATGTGTACCGGATGAAGCTCCTCGGTGCCAATGTCGTGGCGGTGGATTCCGGCTCGCGTACCCTCAAGGATGCCATGAATGAAGCATTGCGGGACTGGGCCACCAATGTCGACAACACCTATTACATCATTGGTACCGTTGCTGGCCCGCATCCCTATCCCCGCCTGGTCCGGGATTTCCAGTGTGTGATCGGTCGTGAAGCCCGTGAGCAGTCAATGGAGATGTTCGGTCGGCTGCCCGATGCACTGTTGGCTTGTGTGGGCGGCGGATCCAATGCCATCGGTCTGTTCCACCCCTTTCTCGGAGACGCCGAGGTGGAAATGTATGGCGTCGAAGCCGGTGGTGACGGTGTCGAAACCGGACGCCATGCCGCGCCGCTTTCCGCCGGTCGTCCCGGGGTCTTGCACGGCAATCGTACCTATCTCATGAGTGACGAGGCCGGCCAGATCATGTCCACTCACTCGGTGTCGGCCGGGCTCGACTATCCCGGTGTCGGACCCGAGCATGCATGGCTCAAGGATACCGGACGTGTGCATTATGTCTCGGTCACGGACGACGAGGCCCTGGAAGCCTTCCGTACCCTGACCCGCATGGAAGGCATCATTCCGGCGCTCGAGACGAGCCATGCCCTGGCCTATGCCGGCAAACTGGCCGCCGGACTGCCCAAAGATCGGATCCTGGTGGTCAATCTGTCGGGACGCGGGGACAAGGACATCCACACGGTTGCCGATCTCGATGGCATCCATCTGTAAAACAGAATTTTCAGGAAGAAGGCATGAAACAGCAGTCACGAGTGACACAGGTGGTTGAACAGCTCCGCACGACGGGGCGCAAGGCAGTGATTCCCTATGTGGTGGCCGGTGATCCGGATGCCGACACCACCGTGCTCCTGATGCAGGCCCTGGTCGAGGAGGGCGCCGATATCATCGAGCTGGGGATGCCCTTCAGCGATCCTTCCTCTGATGGGCCGGTGATTCAGTTGGCTGCCGAGCGGGCCCTGCGTGGCGGCATGAATCTCGCCGGCGTGCTGGACATAGTGCGCCAGTTCCGGGAACAGGATCGCGATACGCCGATCGTATTGATGGGCTATCTCAATCCCCTGGAAGTCTATGGTCACGAGCGTTTCGCGCGCGAAGCCTCTGCCGCCGGAGTGGACGGTCTCTTGATCGTCGATATGCCGGTGACCGAGGCCGATGAATGGCTCAAGCATGCCGAGGCCGAGGGGCTGGATACCATTTTTCTTGTCGCACCCACCACTCGCGAGGAGCGACTGGATGCAATCTGTCAGCACTGTTCCGGGTATATCTACTATGTCTCGCTCAAAGGCGTGACCGGGGCCGCTCTCAGTGATGCCAGTGATATTGCTGAACGGATCGGAACCCTGCGCCGGCACTCGGATCTGCCGGTGATGGTGGGTTTTGGAATCAAGGATGAAGCCAGTGCCCGTACCATGGCCGCCCTGGGTGATGGCGTGGTGGTGGGTAGTGCAATCGTCGCTGAAATCGCCTCACTCAACGAGACCGGAGTCGCGCGAGATGCCGAAGCGGCGCGCATTCGGGTGGAGCTGATCGGGCGGATTCGCCGGGCGCTGGACGCGTCCTGATGATATAATTGCGCCGGTCGCCGGCATGTCCGGGTCCGGTAGGCTCAATGGAAAGCAGCCCAAGCAGGAATACGGTATGAGTTGGATCAACAAAATTCTGCCTTCGATCGGGGGCACTGAACAAACCACACGTCAGACCAAAGCCAGCGTGCCCGAAGGGCTCTGGAAGAAGTGTCCACGCTGTGAAGCGGTATTGTATCGACCCGATCTCGAACGCAATCAGGAAGTATGTCCGAAGTGTGATCACCACTTGCGGATCACCGCGCGTCGGCGCCTCGAGCTGTTCCTGGATCCGGAAGGACAGGAAGAGCTGTTCACTGAAATTGAACCAGTGTATCTGCTCAAGTTCCGCGATCTGAAGAAGTACAAGGATCGATTGACAGCGGCGCAGAAGTCGACCGGTGAAAAGGACGCCATGATCGTGGTGCGGGGTACCGTGCGAGAAACCGAAGTGGTCGTTGCCGCTTTCGAATTCGGTTTCATCGGCGGCTCCATGGGCGCGGTGGTTGGCGAAAAATTCGTCCAGGCGGTGGAAGTGTCCATTGCCAACCGGATTCCACTGGTCTGCTTCTCGACCAGTGGCGGCGCCCGGATGCAGGAAGCCCTGATTTCATTGATGCAGATGGCCAAGACCTCGGCCGCCCTGGCGCGTCTGCGCAAGCACGGTATTCCCTTCATTTCCGTACTGGTGGACCCGGTCTACGGTGGTGTCTCGGCGAGTCTGGCCATGCTGGGTGATATCAATATCGCCGAACCCAATGCCCTGGTCGGCTTCACCGGCCCTGATGTGATCCGTCAGACCGTGCGGGTCAAGTTGCCCGAGGGTTTCCAGCGCAGTGAATTCCTGCTTGAACACGGCGCCATCGACATGATTGTACATCGGCGCGACATGCGGGACCGGGTCGCATCGCTGGTCAACAAGCTGATGCATCAACCGCCCGCTGCGTGAAAGCGGGACACGATGACAGTGATGCCCGCGCCCTGGCTGACTGGCTGGTCCGGATTGAACGTCTGCATCCCCGGGAAATCGAGTTGGGTCTGGAGCGGGTCAGTGACGTCGCCCGACGCATGGATCTGCTCCGTCCGCAGGCGCATGTCATTACCGTTGCCGGCACCAATGGCAAGGGGTCCTGTGTTGCAGCCCTGGAGCAGTTCCTGCTGAGCGCCGGCTATCGCGCCGGCAGTTTCACTTCTCCCCATCTGCTGCGCTATAACGAGCGCATCCGTGTGGATGGCCGGATGGTCAGTGATCGGGCGCTCTGTGAAAGTTTTGCCCGCATTGAGGCGGCCCGGGGCACGGTGCCGCTGACCTATTTCGAATATGGCACCCTGGCCGCACTGGATGTTTTCCGACTGGCCGACCTGGACGTCATTCTGCTGGAAGTCGGGCTGGGAGGGCGTCTGGATGCAGTGAACATGCTGGATGCGGACCACTGCCTGATCAGCAGTATCGACCTGGATCACCAGGATTGGCTGGGTGAAACACGGGAAGAGATCGCGCTGGAGAAAGCCGGCATCCTGCGCCCCGGAACAGCATTGGTCTGCGGTGATCCACAGCCACCGCATAGCCTGCTGGCGCGGGCTCGCGAACTGGCTTGTCCCTTGTACTGTATCGGCCGCGAGTTTGATGCACTGCCGGGCGGCAGCACCTGGCAATGGCGTGGGCTTGATGACAGGGGTAACGCGCTGACGCTGGATGATCTGCCCTTGCCGGCATTGGCTCTGGGCAATGTGGCCAGTGCCTTGCAATTATTGCTGTTGACCGACTTTGCTCCGGATCGGGACGCCATTGTGCGGGCCCTGGAGAGTATGGCGCTGCCGGGGCGTCAGCAGTTGCTGCAAAGCAATGTCCCGGGTGGTCCTCACAATCTGCTGGATGTGGCCCATAATCCCCACGCTGGCACGCTGCTGGCGAAAAAGCTCCAGACCTTGCGAACGCAGGGTGGCGCGGTGCACCTGGTGCTGGCCATGATGGCGGACAAGGATCACGCAGGCTTCCTGTCGGCTTTAGAAAAACAGGTGGATTTCTGGTATATTGCACAGGTACAGACGCCGCGTTGTTTGCCCGCCGCTGGGCTGATGCGCAGGCTGGAACAGCAGGGTGGGGCAGCAGCGGTTTCCGGTCCTCATCCGTCCGTTGAAGAGGCCTGGCAACTGGCTTGTACGCGGGCGAAAGAAGGTGACACAATAGTGACCACCGGTTCGTTCCATACGGTATCCGTTGTTCTGCAGCTGCTTGCAGACACAGACGATTCCCATTCGGCGCGCTGAGAGGCAAACGCGGCTTGAACCAGAGCACCAGGCAAAGAATCGTGGGCACCGTGGTACTGGTGTTGGTTGCTGTCATCCTGCTGCCGGCCATTCTCGACGGCCGCGGCGTGCGTAACGAATTACCTGATCGTCAGATTCCTCCCGCACCGGAAATTCCCGAACGCCCCATGGTCAATCCTGAACGCCCGACCATAACGGCCGACACGGACGCGATCCGGCTGGACGAGCAGGCAGTTCCGGAAAGCCCGATACCCGAGTCGGTCGATTCCGCTCCAACGGAGGTCGAACCGGACCAGGATCGGGAAACACCGTCGGCGAGCGACACCGGAGCTGAAGTTGCCAGGGAACCTGGTCTGGATGCGCGTGGCCTGCCCGAGGCCTGGAGCATCCAGCTCGGTGCCTTCTCCAATCAGGCCAATGTGGAACGCCTGGTAGCACAGCTGCAGGATGCGGGGCATCCTGCCTATACCCGTCCGATCAACACACTCACCGGGGTGTACGTGGGTCCGAAGGTCGATCGTGGGGAAGCAGACCGTCTGCTTTCCGAGTTGGAGGCGCAGTTCGGTCTGTCCGGTCGCGTCGTGCAATATCAGATCGAGGAACAACGCTAGTGCTGATAGGCTATGCAGACAGCCGGTTACTGCTCATCAGCTCCCTATACGCCAGGGAAAAACAGGGGAAGCGGGCATGAACTGGTTGGATATCGTCATGCTGCTGATAGTGGGGCTGTCGGCACTTTTCGGATTCTGGCGCGGATTTGTGCGTGAAGCGCTGGCCGTTGCCGCCTGGATCGCCGGCCTTGTCATTGCCCGCATCTACAGCCCGGTACTGGCGGAGCTGTTGTCCGGCATGCTCGCCAATGAGACGGCACGTTATGTGTTGGCGTTTGCCCTGCTGGTGCTGCTGACCCTGATAGTCGGCGCGATCATCAGCCATTTTCTGAGGAAACTGCTGCATCAGGTGGGCTTTGCCATCACTGACCGCCTGCTGGGCTTGCTGTTCGGTGTGGCCAGGGGCGCTATCATCATCCTGGTGATCATTTTCTTTGCACGGCCATACGCGGAGGAAGCGACATGGTGGCAGGCATCCCAGTTGATGCCATACGCCATTGACCTGCTCGAATGGTCGCAATTGTTCATCGAAGACTACACATCGCAGGACGAAAGTACTGCTACTTGAAAAAAATACGGGGAAAAATGAATGTGCGGGATAGTGGGCGTTGTCGCCAAATCCGATGTCGGAATCTGTATCTACGATACGCTGACGGTGCTGCAGCATCGGGGTCAGGATGCGGCGGGTATCGCGACCAGTGATCATGGCAAGCTCAATCTGCGCAAGGATAATGGTCTGGTCAAGGACGTGTTTCGCACCCGGCATATGCGCAGGCTGACCGGGCAGATGGGAATCGGACATGTTCGTTATCCCACCGCCGGCAGTTCCAGTCCGGCGCTGGCGCAACCGTTTTATGTCAACTCTCCCTATGGCCTGTGCCTGGCACATAATGGCAATCTGACCAACTCCGAGGAACTGGGGCGGGACCTGTTCCGGGAAGACCTGCGACATATCAATACCGATTCAGATTCGGAAATCCTGCTCAATGTGTTTGCCCATGAACTCCAGCAGATGGGCAAGATCCAACCGACAGCCGAAGACATCTTTCATGCGGTGGAAGGGGTCAACCGTCGTTGTCGTGGTGGTTATGTAGCCCTGGTGATGATTACCGGACATGGTGTGGTCGGCTTTCGCGACAAACACGGAATTCGGCCGCTGGTGTATGGCGAACGCAAACGCAACGGTATCACCGAATACATGCTGGCTTCGGAAAGTGTGGCGCTCGATTCCCAGGGTTTCACCCTGGTGCGGGATGTCGCTCCTGGCGAGGCCGTCTATATCGATGTAAACGGTCAGTTGCATACCCGGCATTGTGCGGAGCCGGCCAAACACACTCCCTGTATATTCGAGCACGTTTATTTTGCCCGCCCGGACTCCCTGATGGACAGTGTCTCGGTCTACAAGGCACGGCTACGCATGGGCGAAAGATTGGCGGAAAAGGTGCTGCGCCTGCGTCCCGACCATGACATCGACGTGGTGATACCGATTCCGGATACCAGTCGAACCTCGGCCCTTGAGCTGGCCAATTGCCTGGGGGTGAAATACCGGGAAGGATTCGTCAAAAACCGTTATATCGGGCGTACCTTCATCATGCCGGGTCAGAGCCAGCGGCGTAAATCGGTGCGTCAGAAACTCAATGCCATTGAGCTGGAGTTCCGCGACAAGAATGTTCTGCTGGTGGATGATTCCATCGTGCGGGGTACCACCTGTCGCCAGATCATCCAGATGGCCCGGGATGTTGGGGCTCGCAATGTGTATTTTGCCTCGGCTGCGCCTCCGGTGCGTTATCCCAATGTCTATGGCATTGATATGCCTTCGGCAAGTGAACTGATTGCCCATGGCCGCAGCGAGGAGGAAGTCGAGGAGTTGATCGGGGCGGACTGGTTGGTGTTCCAGGATCTTGAGGACCTGATCGCTGCCTCGGCCGAGGGCAACAGTCAGATCGAGCAATTCGAGTGCTCGGTATTTGATGGTCGCTATGTCACCGGCGATGTTGACGAGGACTACCTCAATCGCCTGGAAAACATGCGCAATGACGCGGCCAAACAGAGGCGTCTCAACATCTGATCAGTATTGTTTCGGGAGGTTTTTCTGCAGGACAGAATCAAGCAACTTACGGACGCCGTCAACGCTGTTGTACTGGGCAAGGAGCAGGAGGTGCGTCTGGCCTGTTGTTGCCTGCTGTCCGGTGGACACCTGTTGATTGAAGATCTGCCGGGAATGGGCAAGACCACATTGGCTCGCGCTCTGGCCAGAGGGCTGGGGCTGGATTTCGTCCGTATCCAGTTCACCAGCGATCTGCTGCCTGGCGACATCACCGGTCATCCGGTTTACGACCGGGAAAGCGGTGGCTTCGAGTTCCACCGGGGGCCCATCTTCACCCAGCTGTTGCTGGCCGATGAAATCAATCGGGCCAGCCCGCGCACCCAGAGTGCACTTCTCGAGGCAATGGAAGAGCGTCAGGTCAGTGCCGAAGGTGAAAGCAGGGCACTGCCCGACCCGTTTTTTGTCATTGCCACCCAGAATCCTGTCGACATGGCGGGTACCCATCCCTTGCCCGAATCCCAGCTTGATCGATTTCTGCTGAGTCTGGAACTGGGTTATCCGGATCGCGCCAATGAGCGTCGTCTGCTGCTCGATGACCAGGAGAGCCCGGAACTGGAGATGCAGTCCTACCTGAATAACGACGATCTTAAAAAGATCCGCCGTGTGGCGGCCGACATACACTGCAGTGATGCAGTGCTGGACTATGTCCAGGCGCTGGTGGAGGCGAGTCGAGAACATCCTTCCGTGCGCATGGGCCTGTCTCCGCGCGCGACCAGGGGCCTGATGCGAGCGGCGCGCACCCTGGCTTTGATGGACGGGCGAGATCACGTATTGCCAGAGGACCTGCAATCCCTGTTTCCGGCGGTCTGTCGACACCGTCTGGTGCTGGATGGCGCCGGTGGGGCTGCTGCGGGGAGCCGTTCTGTGATTGCTGAAATCATGCGGGACACTGCCGTGCTTCGATGAAGTTGCGGCCAGTAAGGGGACTGTGTTGATGATTGCCCTGTACCCACAACGGGCGCTGATGGGTCTGCGAGATCGCTGGCTGGCACGTCGCGTACCCGCTTCTCGCATGAACCGTCTGGAAAACCGCTCCCTGTTCATTCTACCCAGCCGCAGCGGGCTGATGTTTCTGTTAACGGCAGTATTGATTTTCCTGCTTGCCGTAAACTATGTGATCAGCCTTGCTTTTGCCCTGGCTTTTTTCATGGTGGCCCTGTTTCTGGTGACGATGTGGTTCAGTCATCAGAACCTGCGCGGCCTGACCTTGGTCACCGGTCGCATCGAACCCGGGTTTGCAGGAGAAGAGGCCCGGTGTCATTTTCAATTGCGGGGCGCGCCTTCCCGATCTCACCATGCCCTGAGCTTCGCCTTTCGTGGCGGATGTCGAGACTCAATCGCCACTGTGCAACAATCGCGGCAGTTGATCCTGCCCCTGATCCTGGAAAAGCGGGGTTGGCAGAAGTTGCCGCGGTTGAGGGTGGAAAGTTGTTATCCGGTGGGCCTGTTCCGGTGCTGGGCCGAACCGGACCCGGATGCCCGTTGCCTGGTCTACCCCAAGCCTGTGGCCTGCAACGTCCAGGAGCTGGATTCGGGGAGAGAGGATGCCAACGCCCGGGCCATTCGGCAGCGTCTCGAGGGCAGCGAGGAGTTTATCGGACTGCGTGATTACCGGAGGGGAGACCCGACCCGTCGAATCGCCTGGAAAGCCATGGGTCGCAGTCGCAAACTGCAAGTCAAGGAGTTTGCTGCCAGTGCTGGTGAAAGTCTGAATCTGGACTGGTCGCTGTTTCCCGGACTTGATGCGGAACAGCGTCTGTCGCGGCTGTGTCACCTGGCATTGCTGTTCGAGAAACAGGGCGAGACCTATGCCCTGCGCCTGCCGGGTGTGCAGCTGAAAGAGGGAAGTGGGACGGTTCATCTTCATCATGTGCTGCAGGAGCTTGCCCTATGGCAGAACGCAAGCTGATCGACCTGAATACGCTGGGGCTGCTTCTGGGCGCATTGGCCGCCTTGTGGATCCCTCATCTGACTCGGATACCCATCTGGTTGACATTGATGATGTTGGCGATTGTCGCCTGGCGTTGGATGCTTCACCGCAAGGGGCTTGCACTACCGGGAGCGCTATTGCGTGGCACGCTGGTGCTTGGTGTGTTCACGGTGGTATTGCTGGATATGGCGGGCCCCGGGCAGAGCGTGGAAGTTTTCGTGGCGCTGTTGTTATCGGGTTTTGTACTGAAACTGCTTGAACTGAAAACGCTTGAGGATCTGTCGCGCCTGGCTGTGATGCTGTTTCTTTTGCCAGCCACCCAGTTTCTGTTTTCCCAGGAAATCGCACTTGCCGGGTTCACGGTGCTGCAGGTATTGCTCCTCCTGGCGCTGCTCAACAGCACGGTGCAGGAGCCGGATCCGCGAAGCTTTCGCACTGTCACAAGCATGCTGGTGTATGCCCTGCCGGTGATGTTGCTACTGTTTGTGCTGGTGCCCAGAACCGGACCTTTGTGGGGCATGCCGGCACCCGGTGGCAATGGTGCCAGCACTGGCATCAGTGATGAAATGTCCCCGGGGGATATCAGTCGGCTCGGTCAGTCCACGGAGCTGGCTTTCCGTGTCGGCTTTGAAGGTGCCACGCCGGCGCCGGAATCCCTGTACTGGCGCGGACTTGTGCTCGATAGCTTTGACGGCAGAACCTGGCGGCGCTCGGAGCGACGTCCGTCGCGTCGCCAGGCCCTGGAAAGGCCTCGCCCGAGCGATCGCGAAGCCGAACTGCTCGATTACGAACTGATCATGGAGCCGCATAACGAAACCTGGCTGTTTGCCCTGTCTCCCTTGCACGATTTTCCCTCTGACAGTTGGCAGTTGCCGGACTACTCCCTGCATGCGGATCGGCGGGTGACCCAGCGCAGTCGCTTTGCCTTGCAATCAGAGGCGGACGCTGGCCGATTGCCAGCATCCGGATTGTCCGGCCCACTTGAGCATGCCCTGCGTCTACCAGATGAGAGCAATGAACGGGCGCGGGAACTGGCAGCGCAGTGGCGGGCCGACGCGAGCTCCGATCAGGACTACGTGGAGGGGATTCTGCGTCATTTCAATGAAGCCGATTTTCACTACACGCTCAGCCCGCCTGCACTTGGTCGCAATGCGATCGATGAATTTCTGTTCGAAACCCGCAGCGGCTTCTGTGGACACTACGCCGAGACCCTGGTGTTCCTGCTGCGCACGGCCGGGATCCCTGCACGCGTGGTGGTCGGCTACCAGGGCGGCGAGCGTAATCCCTTCGAAGACTACGTGATGGTCTACCAGTACAATGCCCATGCCTGGGCCGAAGTCTGGATTGAAGGGCAGGGCTGGTCGCGGGTTGATCCGACGATGGCGGTGGCCCCAGAGCGGATCGAATCCGGGGCGGAAGCATGGCTGGCCGGGCAAGAGATCGAGCTGGGCGGAGATAGTGGCCTGCTGCAGCGTTATCGGAATCTGCCGTTAGTCAATGCACTGCGATTGCGACTGGACAGTTTCGATTATCTCTGGAGCCGTTGGGTGATCAATTATGACGGACAGCGGCAGCTGCAGTTTCTGGATCGCCTGGCCGGTGTCGGTGACATGGGAGGCATCATCCGCCTGTTTGTCTTGAGCAGTGCTGCCTTGCTCTCCGCTTTTCTGTTGCTGCTGTTACTTTCGGGGCGTATACATTGGCGACGACAGGATCCTGCACGAAGCCTCTATCGGAAATTCGAAGTGATGGCAAGGCGCAATGGATGCCAGGCGGAAGCGGGTGAGGTGCCGGGTGATATTGTACGCCGACTCGGTGAGCTACGACCGGATCTGGAGCCAGCGGCGGGGCGGCTGGTGGCGCAATTCAACCGCCTGTACTTTGGTCCACCCATGACATCCGCAGAAAGGAAAAGCGCACTGCATTCGATGCAAGGGGAGCTGGCCTGGCTGCGCCAGAGGTCGCGCGGGCGTTTCAGCCGCCGGCAATCTTGCAACGATAACCCTGTTTCTCAAACCAGGCCTTGATCGCCTCGCGCTGATCTCCCTGGATTTCAATGACCCCGTCCTTGACCGAGCCACCGCTACCACAGTGTGCCTTCAGCTTTTTGGCCGTGGCCTTGAGTGCCTGCTGGTCCATTCCCAGGCCATCCACCAGGGTGACTCCCTTGCCTTTGCGTCCGCTGGTTTCACGGCGCAGACGGACCTTGCCATCCGCGTGCAGGGGGCTGCCGGTCGCGTCGCCCTTTTTACAGCTGCAGGCCGATGTCGTACGAGCACAATCCGGACAGATGCGTCCGCTATCGGTACTGTATACCGGCCGGCTGCCAGGCTGGCTCATGATCCGTCCCGGTACAGAGGTGGCAGAATGAAGGGGGCCTGCCTGGCGGTCTCGCGGCGTTGCCTGCGGTCGCTTGCGCGCAACTGGCGGAAACGGTTCAGGAGCCGCTCCCCGAGGTCGCCGGGCAAGGTATTGCCGTCACTGCCAGTAGCGTGCGCACCATACATGGCGGCCTGCACTTCGCGACACAATTCACTGATATCCGCGTCCTGGCAACGGTCGGCGAGTGCGTCCAGGGTCCGCATCTGCTCGTCACGGAAGTACTGGCGGCCCCAGGCGATCAGCGCCAGGCGCACGCGGTCAGCCTGTCCCTGTTTGCAGATGCTTTCCAGGTCGTTGAAGGCCTGCTTCTCCTGGTCATCCGCGATGTCCCGCGCATAGGCGGGGGAGGTACGGAATTGTGCCGCCGCGACAGCAACACCCCGGTTCTGCTGCTGCCGGAAGCGCCAGAACAGGAACAATGCCATGATTCCCAGCAGACCGATGAGCAGGGCCAGGATCCATTGCGGGGTCTGCGCCGTACTCAGCAATTCATCGCCCGTCTGGGTCTGTCTTTCGATCTGATCAACCTGGGCCTCACTGATGCCCGGACTTGGCACCGGTGAGCCAGAGCCGGGGGGCTCGATGATGCTGATGCTGGCCGATGGCAGTACTGCCGTCTCGAGGGATCCGGTGGCCGTGTTCCACCAGGGGATGCGGACTTCCGGTATGGTCGCGGTACCCGGTTCCGCAGCCACATAGGAGAATCGTTCCGTTCGCACACCCACCACATTACCGTCTACGATGGTCCGCTCGGTTTCAGCCGGCTCCTGGTAGATGTTGACGCCATTGACCTCTGGTGCCTGTAGCGGCGGCAGGGCGGCCGCATCGAGACCCACTGCCGTGATGCGGACTTCACGCTCCAATGACTCTCCCGGCTCGAGTGTGCGCAGGTTGCCGCTCCAGCTTTCTTCCACGCGCAATTCGGCGCTGGGTAACCAGGTGCGGTTTTCGGGATAGCTGGCCGGTCGTTCTTTGACTTGTACCGTATAGCCTTCGCTGAAGGCCGTCACCGGGTCGACGTTGGCATTGCGAAACACGTAGCGGCTGGAGCCATCGGTGACCTGGCCGCGGAAAACGATGTCCGGAATTTCCAGGGTTCCGCTGCGCTGCGGGAAAATGGCGTAGTTCATTTCGTAGACGCCATAACGCTCCCCGTCGATCAATTGTTCGTACTGGTTGGGCGGGCCCAGCATCTGGACCACGGCGTGATCCATGTCCGGTTCCGTGAAATTCGGGTTACGGATGCCGCGCAGGGTATAAAACAGTCGCACAGTGAACAGCAGCTGTTCCTGCACGTAGACCTCATTGGCACTGAGCTCGGTTTCCAGGCGGATCTCGGGATCAGAGGAGGCGCGTTCGGGCTCGGACAGCACATTGATGGCAATCGGGTCGGTGATCTGGCCGCCGACTTCGATGGCGGGAATATCCTGTTCACCCACGCGCAGTGGGAACAGTACCAGTCGATAGGTGGTCGATGCCTGTACCCGATTGTTGACGGTGCGCAGCTGACTGGAGGAGCGCGTCGATATGATGTCGAAGTCTTCGCGCAGTGGGGCTATGTCGATGGGCACGGTCCCTTGGCGGTCAAAAATCTGTACAGTCAGGGTGATGGTGCCGCCCCGGTATACCTCGTCACGGTCGATACTGGTCTCGATCCGCTGCGCCATGGCACTGTTCATGAACAACAGCAGCAAAGCCACGCAGCTTATCAGGTGTCGTACAGTCGGCATGTTCATGCTCATAATTGCTGTCCCGCAGCACGCGCCTCTATCTGGCGGCGCCGGTATTCGAACTGGAATTTGCGCTGCAGCAGTTCACCAGGATCGTCGTCGATACGCCGCAGCCATTGCTCGAGGGACTCCTGGTCTTCCTCTTCCTCGATACTGATGTCCTGTTGCTGATCCTGGCTGCCGTCCTCGTCCGCCTGCTGTTCCTGGGACTCCTGGTCCTGATCACTTTCTTCGGTGTCCTGGTCCATTTCCTGTTCGTCCTGACCTTCCTCCTCGTCAGGATCCTGCTCGGATTCGTCATCCTGCTGCTGATCAGGATCGGCTGACTCGTCGCCGTCCTCGGTGTCCTGCTCCTGCTGTTGTTCCTGCTCCTGGTCCTGGAGCAGCTGCTCGAGGATTTCCTTGTTGTGCCGTGCATCGCTATGCTCGGGGTCCATCTCCAGGACCGCGTCGTAGACGGCAATGGCCTCTTCATACAGACCGGCATGGGCCATGGCTGTACCCATATTGTAGAGCGCATCGGGGCTCTGTCCCTGGGCCGCGAAGTCCTGGATCGCCGCCTCGTAGTTGCCAGCGCGATAATGGGCGGTGCCGCGCCAGGCTGGCGACTGAAACAGATTGGCGGCCCGTTCGTGATCGTCTTCCTCGAAGGCCCGTGCCCCCTGTTGATCCCGGGTCTGCCAGATGCTGCGAAGATCCTGGGCGTGGGCGGGTCCTGACGGCACCAGCATGGTCACGAACAGCGAACTGCCCAGTACCATGCCAAGCAACCAGCCGCGGCGGAAAATCAATGCACCCAGCGGCAGCAGCAGCAGGACCAGCCAGGGTCCGGCATCGGCCCAGACGTCGAATTCCTGCAGGCTTTCCATATAGTCACCCTCACCGCCAAGCAGGGAGTCGGCCAGCACAAAATCCAGATCGTTGGAGTTGACAGTCAGGTCGTGATAGCGCCCCCCGCCATCGCTCGCCAGGTTCTGCAATGCGCTGCGACCCAGTTCCGGAATCACCATGTTGCCGCGGTCATCGCGCAGGAAATCACCTTCGCTGGCGGGAATGGGTGCGCCGGCTTCGGTACCGATGCCGATGATCGACAGGGGATACCGGCTGTCCTCAAGCAGCTGCCGGATCGCGCCCGGCTGATCGGCTGGCATGCCTCCGCTGAGCAGCAGGATGCGGCCTCGATCGCGCCCGGAATCACGTAACAGTTCCAGTGCCATTTCGATGCCATGCGCGGCGTTGTTGCCGAAGGCCGGCATGATATTGGGGCTCAATGCTGGCACCATGTTCTTGATTGGCGCAGTGTCCTCGGTCAGCGGGCTGACCATATGGGCCTGCGCGGAATAAACGATCAGTGCAGTCTGGCCTTCACGGCGTTGCTCCAGAAGGTCAGTGAGCTTGCGCCGGGCAGCTGTCTGCCG
The DNA here is from genome assembly GCA_003556835.1 of Gammaproteobacteria bacterium. Taxonomy (GTDB): domain Bacteria; phylum Pseudomonadota; class Gammaproteobacteria; order Pseudomonadales; family Pseudohongiellaceae; genus PWQG01. Next base: position 21,679 of record PWQG01000243.1, on the reverse strand, counting down.
GTTGGGCTCGATGTCAGTGGCAAACATGCCCACGCTCTGATCCAGTACCACGACCAGGGCGTCCTGCCTTTGTTGTGCCGGGTATTGCACCTGGGTCCAGGTGGGGCCGGCCAGGGCCAGGGTCGCCAGCATCCAGACGCAGGCCAGCAGAACCAGCGGCAGGCGCTGGGCCTTGCTTCGGCTGCGGTCCAGGATATAGGGCAGCAATTCCGGGTCGATCGCCTTGTGCCAGGCGCTGCCGCTTTCATTGTGGCGCCAGAGGTTTCGCAGCAGCCAGATGGCGGGTAGCAGTGCGAGCAACCAGAGCGGCCGCAGGAAATGGAAGTTGGCCAGTGCTTCGGCCAGGCTCAGGGATTCATTCATGTACTACGCTCCCGTAACGCCGATGATGCCAGGGGAGAGGCCGCCAGGGCCAGCAGGAAACTGAGCAACAGCGCCGCGCCAAGTGGCCAGTGGAACAGCAGGCGGATGGGGCGGAAGGTCTGGTCGTCCTGCTCGATCGGTTCCATGGTATCGAGCAGATCGTAAATCTCGATCATGTCCTCAAGTGTCCTGGCACGGAAATACCGCCCGCCGGTCAATTCGGCGATCTGGGTCATGGTGGCGTCATCGATTTCAGAATCCACGGGGCCACGACTGCCGCTGAACAGGGAGCGCTGGGCAAACTGATCCGAAGCGATGCCCACCACATGCATGCGGATGCCTTCGGTCTCAGCCAGCCGGGCCGCCTGCGTCGGGGTCAGTTCTCCGGAGTTGTTGATGCCATCGGTGAGCAGGATGAGGACGCGGTTGTTCTCCGGGCGCTCGCGCAGATGGCGAACCGACAGGCCTATGGCATCCCCGATGGCAGTTGCCGATTCATCAATCACACCGATTTCCAGCTCCTCGACCATCTGATGCACCGCACCCAGGTCATGGGTCATAGGCGTCAGCAGATAGGCATGGCGAGCGAACAGCACGATGCCGATACGATCGCCCTGGCGGTTCTCGACAAAGTCGGCCAGCACTTCCTTCATTACCCGGAAACGGGAAAGCTGCTGGTTGTCCAGGTACATGTCACGTGCCTCCATGCTGCCGGACATGTCCAGTGCCAGCATCATGTCCCGCCCGCTGGTGGGCAGGTCGACCGCTTCGCCGACCCATTGCGGGCGACTGGCAGCGGAGACCACCAGTATCCAGATCAAAGCGCAGAGCAGGAGCAACAGCGGACGGCGCGCTGAGTGGCGCGAGCTGTCACTCTTCAATTGCAGCAATTGCCGGTAGAAAGGCACGTGCAAGGCCGCCTCCTGCCGTGGCGCGCGGTGGATGAACCAGTACACCAGCAGGGGCAGGGGCAGGGCGAGAAAGGCCCATGGCCAGGTGATTTCAAGCATGATCGGTTGCCACCTCTGCCGTTTTGCTACCACTGTCGATTCTAGAGGAGTACTGGCTGCGGATCCAACGCTCGGCCAGCCTGTGCAGTGTCGTGGGGTCGATATCGCAGCGCGGTGCAAAACGTCCCTGGGTCAGGGCCGTGGCATGACGCTCGTCGAGCAGTGAAGCATCGCCGTGCTCGCGCAGGAAGCGCAGCCACTGCTCACCGGTCAGGCTTGCCACCTGCGCGCGCGGGTGAAACTGAAGCGCCACGCGGCGCAGCACAGAATTGACCGCATTGACATAATTCTGTTGACTCTGCAGTGCATCCACGCCGCCGGCCTCAAGGGAACGCTGGCAACGCTTCAGTTCCTGCAGGGCACTGCGACGCCGCCAGGCATGATGGATCTGTCGGCGCATGCGCAAGGCCAGCCACAGGGCCGCCACTGCCAGCACAAGAAACAGCAGCCACCACCCCGGGGCTGGCGGCCAGAAGCCGATTTCGGCTGGCATCCGGATGTCGGCCAGATCGGCCAACGGATCGGCTGCACCGGGTGGCGCCTGGACATCATCCGGCGTCACCTCGGTCAGAGGATCTGTGCTCAGAGTGTCGTCTGTGTCCATGCCTGAATGCGCTCCATGACCAGTTCATCAGTGCGCAGGCTCAACAGGGGGATCTGGAGCCGGTTCAGCTCGTCCTCCAGCGCCTGGTACCGCTGTTCGAAGTGGTGGTGGTATTTTTCCCGGGCTCCGGAGTCAAAAGCGTTGAGCGTGCCTTTATCCAGACCGTCGGTGATACTGTAGTAACCGGGTATGGGGAGATTCTCTTCCAGTTCATCATAGACGAAACAGCAGACCACGTTATTGTGACGCGAGATCTGATAGAGATATTGAAAGCCGGCATCATTGATGCTGCTGAAGTCGCTGATGATGTACAGCGTGCTGCCTGGCTTGGTGATGCGGCGCATCTGGGACAGGGCATCGGCCAGCCCCGACTGGCCCACGGCCTCCTGACGGGCCCTGCGCTCACTGTCGGACTGCGCCAGGGCCGAATTGTATTCATGAATCCGGTTCAGCAGATGCAGGGCCGAGCGCCGGCTGCGTTTGGGGCGGACCAGACTGTGTTCGCCATCGGCATACACCAGGCCGCCGACCCGGTCGCCATTATCGATGGCCAGCCAGCAGAAGATGGCTGCGGCCTGGGCGGCAATGACGGACTTGAAGGCGCAGCGGCTGCCAAAGAACATGGATGCCGACTGATCACAGGCAATGATGACCGGGCGCTCACGCTCTTCGCGGAACACTTTGGTGAAAGGTTTGCCAATACGGGCCGTCACCCGCCAGTCAATGGTGCGGATATCGTCACCCGCCTGGTAGGGGCGAAATTCTTCGAAATCGATGCCACGCCCACGCATTTTCGACAGGTGCAGCCCGGAAATACCGGCCACTGAGCGCTTCTGCATTGCGTATTCGATCAGCCGGGCCGTGTAGCGCTGCATCAGCAGATCCTCCAGGCTGATGGTCGCGCCCATGGCACGCAGATCCTGTTTTCTATCGAGCAGTTGCCGGTTCTGCATATTGGTTCAGCTGCCCTCAGGCCGCGGGTACGCGTTCGAGCAGGGTGGACAGCACCTGGTCGGGTGTCACTCCGCTGGCCTCCGCCTCGAAGCTCAGCAGTACCCGGTGGCGCAGTACGTCGAACAGTACCTCCTGGACATCGTCGGGACTTACAAAATCCTTGCCCTGGATCCAGGCATGAGCCCGTGCACAGCGGTCGAGAGAAATTGTGCCACGTGGACTGGCACCATATTCAAGCCAGGAGGCCAGGTCGTCGCCATAGCCGGATGGATTGCGTGTGGCCATGATCAGCTGGATGATGTACTCCTCGACGGCAGGCGCCATATGCATGGCGAGGATCTCCTGGCGCGCCGCAAACAGATCTTCCTGGCTGATCACCGAGGGAGCCGCGGGCGCTTTCTCCTGGGCCTCATTGCGCACCAGGTGCAGGATTTCCCGCTCGGCCTCGGCGGCCGGGTAGCCGATGGAAACATGCATCAGGAAGCGGTCGAGTTGCGCCTCGGGAAGTGGATAGGTCCCTTCCTGTTCGATCGGGTTCTGTGTTGCCATGACCAGGAACAGCGGTGGCAGTTCAAAGGACTCGCGTCCGACACTCACCTGATGCTCGGCCATGGCTTCCAGCAGGGCCGACTGCACCTTGGCCGGGGCACGGTTGATTTCGTCGGCCAGCACAAGGTTGTGAAAAATCGGTCCGGGCTGAAAACGGAAAGAGCCGTCTTCCGGGCGGAAGATCTCGGTACCGGTGATATCGCTGGGTAGCAGGTCGGGCGTGAACTGGATGCGATGGAAATCGCCTTCAATGGCACGCGACAGATCCTTGATGGCCTTGGTCTTGGCCAGACCGGGTGCCCCTTCGACGAGCAGATGGCCGTCGGCGAGCAGGGCGATGAGCAGGCGATCGACCAGTCTTTCCTGGCCGATGATCTGCTGTCTCAGCCAGTTTTTCAATTCCGTGATGGTTGCATGGTGACTCATAGATTCTGTCTCTGCCTGTGCCTGTGTTCGCGATTCCAGTGGGGGGTTACGCCCGCAAGTGCTCGATTGTAAACAAATCGCACCTGTTGTCTAGGGAGTGCCGGATATAATGTGCAACAAGGTTTGCCGGATGCGTGCTGGTTGCAGCGACGTCGCACAGTGACGTCATCTGGCTTATAATGACCACCTTTCGGGAGCTGTCGTGCCATCCATCACCGTCGATCTGCATCTGACGCGGGAACAGTGTGAATCCTGGTATGCCGGGGAAACGCGTTATGTACAGGCCCGCTCACGAGACGGCCGCAGTGTGCGCTTCCCCGTCGCCGTATTGCGTGCATATGTCGGTCATGATGGCATACACGGCTGCTTCGAGATCCACATGGACGGTGAGCGGCGCTTCCGCTCCATAAAACGCCTGGCTTGAGAATTCCATGTATACACTGTTACGAAGTCTGCTGTTCCGCCTGCCAACGGAAACCTCACATCGACTCGCCCTGTCTTCCCTGGACCTGCTGTTCCGGCTGCGTCTGAGTGGTCTTCTGGTCGACCGCAAGCGGCTGGCCGAAGCAAAACCGGTCAGGATGATGGGTCTGGAGTTCCCCAATGGTGTGGGCCTGGCGGCGGGGCTGGACAAGGACGCCGAGCATATCGATGCGCTGGCGGCCCTGGGCTTCGGCTCCATTGAAGTCGGAACTCTTACACCACGGCCCCAGCCGGGCAACGCTCGGCCCCGTCTGTTCCGCCTGCCCCAGCAACAGGCCATCATCAACCGGATGGGTTTCAACAACAAGGGTATCGATCAGGCGCTGGAACGCATCCGGGGCAGTCGATATCGCGGGGTGCTGGGCATCAATATCGGCAAGAACGCGGATACACCGGTGGCGGAGGCCGCCGGGGATTACCTGACATGCATGCGCAAGGCCTACAGCGCCGCCTCCTACCTGGTGGTTAATCTGTCCTCCCCCAACACACCGGGGCTGCGGTCACTGCAATACGGACAAGAGCTTCGCGGACTGCTCTCAGCCCTCAAGGAAGAGCAGGTCAGGCTGGCCGCCCAACATGAAAGGCAGGTACCTCTGGTGGTGAAAATTGCCCCCGACCTGAATATCGATGAGCTCGGACTGGTTGCCGAGGCCCTGCTCGAGTTTTCCATTGATGGTGTCATTGCCACCAATACCACCCTGTCGCGTGACGGTGTCGAAGACAATCCGCTGCACACACAGGCCGGCGGCCTGAGCGGGGCACCCCTGCGAGCACGCTCCAGCGCCGTGATCGGACAGTTGTACGACTGTCTTGGCGAGCGGTTGCCCATCATTGGTGTCGGGGGCATCGGCAGTGGTGAGGATGCCTGTGAAAAAATCCGTGCCGGGGCGCGTGCCGTGCAGTTGTATACCGGGTTCATCTACCGGGGGCCGGAACTGGTGTCGGAAGCGGTGGCCGCGCTGGCGGCCCTCGCGGAAGGGACTGATGATGGCGCGTGAAATGATTCTGTACACAACGGTCGGCTGTCACCTGTGTGAACAGGCCGAAGGGGTGATCAATGCCGTGGTGGAGCGGAGCGACGGAGGCGCCGCCCAACTGCGCAAGGTCGATATTGCCGATTCGCCGGAGCTGATGGAGCGTTATGGCATCCGCATCCCGGTGTTACAGCTTGCGGATACCGGAGCCGAGTTGGGCTGGCCGTTTGATGAAGCCGGTCTCAGGGAGTTTCTGCGGCAGGCGGAAAGTTGAACAGGCGCTGTGCATTGTCGGTGGTCTGCTGGGCAAGCCGGACCGGGTCGGCATCGCGGCAGATGGCCACCATACGCAACACTTCCGGCAGATAGGCCGGTTCGTTGCGACGGCTGCGGGGCTTGGGTCGCAGGCTTCGCGGCAGCAGATACGGTGCGTCCGTCTCGATCAGCAGGCGTTCCGCCGGAATTTCCCGCACCAGTTCCTGCAGCGGCTTGCCCCTGCGGTCATCACAGATCCATCCGGTCACTCCGATATACATGTCGAGATCCATATAATCGTACAGGGCCCTGCGCTCATCGGTGAAGCAGTGCACCACGCCTGCGCTGATGTGATCGCGGTATTCGCGCAGCAGGGGCAGGAAGCGTTTGTGGGCGTCGCGCTGATGCAGAAACAGGGGTTTGCCGATTTCGGCGGCAAGCTGAAGGTGCTCGGTGAAAACCTGCTCCTGTTGCGGTCTGGGTGAAAAATCCCGATTGAAGTCCAGTCCGGTTTCCCCCACTGCCAGCACCCGGGGATCCCGGGCCAGTTCACCGATCTGCTGCATGACATCAGCGTCGCAATTGCGCGCTTCGTGGGGATGGATTCCTGCGGTTCCGAACAACCAGTCATGCTCCCGGCTGATGGCGATGACCTGCTCGGTGGACTGCAGGGAGCTGCCGGTGAGCAGCAGGTAGCGCAGGCCAGCTGCACGGGCGCGCTGTAACACTTCATCAAAATCCGGCGCAAAACTCTCGTGTGCCAGGTTGGCGCCGATATCGATCAATGGTGAGGGGATCTGGTTCATGCCTGGTTTCACTATGCCTTGGACTGTGCGCGGCGCATTGTACTGTTGCCGGATCAGGCAGGCAAATCGCGCGGGTCGGGCTTGTGCCGGCAGCCAGTTGTGATAAGGTTCCTGACCGGTTGGCAGGCGTGACACAGTGGAAGTCGCCGGCAGTATCCCGCATAATGGCCCGCTTTTGTAGCAGCGGGTGAGCCGTTTTCACGGCTGTTTCTACCGGGCTCCGTCGCCCGAAACTCGAAAGGTGAAACAACATTGGATCAGGCAAAAACAAAGAAATCGCTGAACTGGGCCGAGCTGGGTTTCCAGTATCGTTATACTGATTATCGATTCAGCGCCACCTGGCGTGACGGTGTATGGTCGGAAGGGGAGTTGCTTACCTCCCGCACGATCTCCGTTCACGAAGGGGCACCCGCGCTGCATTACGCCCAGCAATGTTTTGAAGGCCTGAAAGCACAGACCGCACCGGACGGGCGCGTATTGTTGTTCCGGCCCGAGCTCAATGCTGAGCGCATGCGGCAGGCCGCCGGACGGCTGCTGATTCCCGAAGTCCCCGAAGAACTGTTTCTGCGCGGCGTCGAAGAAGCCGTGCGCGCCAACTATGCATGGATTCCGCCGCACGGTTCGGGCGCCTCGCTCTATATCCGCCCCATGCTGATCGGAGTTGGTGAGAATCTGGGACTCAAACCGGCAAAAGAATTTGAATTCCGGGTGTTTGTCTCTCCGGTCGGGCCGTATTACTCCGAATCCGGCCTTGCCGTCATCTCCCTGGCAGTTTCCGACATCGACCGGGCGGCACCAGCTGGCACGGGTGCCTATAAAGTGGGAGCGAATTATGCCGGCGGACTCCTGGCCACGCGCGAGGCCCAGAGTCATGGGGCCAACGAGGCCCTGTACCTTGATTCGGCCAGCCATCGCTTCATCGATGAGGCGGGCTCGGCAAACATATTGGTGGCGATGGACGGAAACCGTCTGGTAACACCGAGCTCGGCAGCGGTGCTGCCCAGCGTCACGCGTCGTTCGCTGATGAGTATCGCCGAACAGGAGTTGGGCTTGACCATCGAGCACCGTTCCATTGAGTTGCGCAAGGAGATCGATCAATTCCTGGAAGTGGGGGCCTGTGGTACGGCCGCGGTCCTTGCTCCAGTGGGCAAGATTCTCGTGGATGGCCAGTGGCATCACTTCCACGATGAGGGCAAGAGTGTCGGTCCGGTCATGCAGCAGCTCTATGATCGACTGGTGAGCCTGCAGCGGGGCGAGCGTGAAGACGCCTATGGCTGGACCCACGAAGTCGTGATGGGCGACTGAAACCGCAGCGATGTGCCGCGGTAGATAAAACACAGAACATGGAACTCAGAACTCAGTATCAGGAACCGCATCTGTAATGAGCAAATCACTCGTCATTGTCGAGTCGCCGGCCAAGGCCAAGACCATCAACAAATACCTGGGCAATGACTTCATCGTCAAATCCAGTGTCGGACATATCCGCGATCTGCCGGTCTCAGGCAGTGGCAGCAAGACCGATCCCAAAGAGCGGGCCCGCAAGGCTGCCGAAACCCGGAAACTGAGTCCGGAAGACAAGGCGGTCTATAAAAAGAAGCAGGCTCGTGAGCAGCTGATCGCCCGCATGGGTATTGATCCGGAACATGGCTGGAAGGCGAAGTATGAAATCCTCCCCGGTAAGGAGAAAGTGGTCTCCGAACTGAGGAAGCTTGCCCGCAACGCCGACGCCGTCTATCTCGCCACCGACCTTGACCGCGAAGGGGAGGCCATCGCCTGGCACCTGAAAGAGGCCATTGGTGGAGATGATTCACGCTACAAGCGGGTGGTGTTCAACGAAATAACCAGCAAGGCGGTGAAAGAGGCTTTTGCCGAACCCGGTGAGCTGGACATGAAATATGTCGAGGCCCAGCAGGCCCGGCGTTTTCTGGACCGGGTGGTCGGCTTCATGGTGTCGCCCCTGCTCTGGTCGAAAGTGGCGCGTGGTCTGTCAGCGGGTCGTGTACAGTCAGTCGCAGTGCGTCTGGTGGTGGAGCGCGAACGGGAGATCCGGGCTTTCATCCCCGAGGAGTACTGGGAACTGTTTGCGGATACACTGACCGGTGAGCGCGCTGCGCTGCGTCTGCAAGTGCACAAGCATCAGGGCAAGAGTTTCCGACCCGGTGACGCAGAGACGATCGGAGAGCTGCAAAAGCAGCTTGAATCCCAGGCTTTTGTGGTACAGGGGCGTGACGACAAACCCACCTCATCGAAACCGCGTCCGCCGCTGATCACCTCTACGCTGCAACAGGCGGCAAGTACGCGGATGGGTTTCGGGGTCAAGAAGACCATGACCCTGGCCCAGCGCCTCTACGAGGCCGGTTACATCACCTATATGCGCACCGACTCGACCAATCTTAGCGATGATTCCCTGCAGATGGCGCGAGACTATATCGGTTCCGAGTTCGGGGATCGTTATCTGCCTGAAAATCCGGTGCGTTACAGCGCCAAGGAAGGGGCGCAGGAGGCACACGAAGCGATCCGGCCCAGTGATGTGTTTGTGACGCCAGAGCAGCTCACTGGCATGGACCGCGACGCAGTCCGGCTCTACAGCCTGATTCGCAACTTCTTCCTGGCCTGTCAGATGCCCCCGGCCCGCTATCTGAGCAGCCTGATCACGGTGCATGCCGGTGAGTTCGAATTGCGCACCAAAGGCCGCATCATGCAGTTCGATGGTTATTTGCGGGTGTTGCCAAGCAAGGACGAGGACGTGGTGTTGCCGGAAGTGCAGGAGGGAGATGAGCTTGCCCTGCAGCAGCTGGATCCGAAACAGCATTTCACCAAACCGGCTCCGCGCTACACCGAGGCCAGCCTGGTCAAGGAACTGGAAAAACGTGGCATCGGGCGCCCATCGACCTATGCCAGCATTATTTCGACCATTCAGGATCGTGGTTATGTGCGGGTGGAAGGACGACGTTTCTACGCCGAAAAAATGGGTGATATTGTTGCCGAACGCTTGCTGGAAAGTTTCCGGGACCTGATGGATTATGATTTCACGGCCCGCATGGAAGAATCGCTGGACCGTGTTGCCGCTGGCGACAAGGACTGGAAACGCTTGCTGGACGAATTCTACGCAGGGTTTGCCGAGCAACTGGAAAAGGCCTCGTCGGAAGAGGACGGCATGCGGGCCAATAAGCCGACCGATACCGACATCCCCTGCCCGAAGTGTGGTCGTCACATGCAGATCCGCACTGCCTCCACGGGCGTGTTCCTGGGTTGTTCCGGTTACTCCCTGCCGCCCAAGGAGCGTTGCAAATCCACCATCAACCTGACACCGGGTGAGGAAGCGATCCGCACGGATGATACGGAGCAGGCCGAGGAAGAGGAAAGCCGCCTGTTACGTCAGCGTCATCGCTGTCCAATCTGCAATGTGGCCATGGACAGTTACCTGATTGATGAGAAGCGCAAACTGCACATTTGCGGCAACAATCCGGATTGCGCAGGCTATGAGGTCGAAGAGGGTGAATTCCGCATCAAGGGTTACGAAGGCCCCGTCATCGAATGTGACAAATGTGGTGCGGACATGCAGCTCAAATCAGGTCGTTTCGGCAAGTATTTCGGGTGCAGCGCAGAAGAATGCAAGAATACGCGGAAGCTGCTGCGTAATGGTCAGCCCGCGCCGCCGAAGATGGACCCGGTGCCGATGCCGGAACTGGCCTGTCAGAAAGTGGAAGATCATTACGTGTTGCGCGACGGTGCCGCCGGCATTTTCCTGGCGGCCAGCAAGTTTCCGCGCAACCGCGAAACCCGTGCACCGCTGGTTTCCGAGCTGAAGCCGCACCGGGATGAAATCGACCCGAAATATCATTTTCTGCTCGATGCTCCGGAACAGGACGGCAAGGGCAATCCGGCGGTCATCCGCTTCAGCCGCAAGGCCAAGGAGCATTACGTGATGACCGAGGAGAAGGGCAAGGCTACCGGCTGGAAGGCTTTCTACCAGGGCGGTCGCTGGTCAGTCCAGGAAAAGTGACCTCAGCGGGCCATGCGGACAGCCGACTGATTCTCAGCCATCCGCATGGCCGGCCAGGATTCAGAGCCGGGTACGGATGACTCCGACACTGATGCCCTCAATGGCAAATTGCTGGCGCTGCAGATCCACCTCGATCGGTGCGAATTCCTCATTCGCGGCGATCAGCAGCAGTTTGCCGCCGGAGCCGCGTTGCAGCCGCTTCACCGTCACATCCTCGTCGACACGTGCGACAATGATGTCACCATCGCGGGCCTGGTCGGTCTTGTGCACGGCCAGCAGATCGCCATCGAGAATGCCCGCATCAATCATGCTGTTGCCCTTCACCGTCAGCAGGTAATCGGCCTGCGGGCTGAACATCTGTTCGGGCAGTTCATACCAACTGTCGATGCATTCCTCGGCGAGGATGGGACTGCCTGCCGCGACCTGGCCAATGACCGGAATTCCTGCCGGCCCCTCATTGAGCAGCCGGATGCCACGTGAGGCACTGGGAATCATCTCGATGGCGCCCTTGCGTGCCAGCGCACGCAGGTGCTCTTCAGCCGCGTTGGCAGACCGATAGCCCATCTCCCCGGCGATTTCGGAGCGGGTCGGGGGGTAACCGGTTTCCTGTTGATACCGGCGGATGAATTCGAGGATTTCCGTTTGTTTACGGGTTAGTTTCTGCATCCGTGTCTCCCATGCAAAGGACCCTGTAATTATATACAGTCTGGCCGTTCTGACAAGCCCCATTGGCCCGCCTGATTGCTTGTGTTTGTCCGGGCCACGCCCCCTGGGTCATAATGCCGGCCATCTTCAATGGAGGTAGCACACATGAGTCAGGCCATCCCCGCCCTGATGCTCGATCTGGAAGGACCCGAACTGCAGGCCAACGAAAAGCTGTTGCTCCAGGAGCCACGTGTGGGTGGCCTGATCCTGTTTGCGCGCAACTGCGTGGACCGCAAGCAGGTCTGCGCGCTGGTCGATTCGGTGCGCGCCGTGCGCCCGGAACTACTGATAGCCGTCGACCAGGAGGGAGGCCGGGTGCAACGGCTGCGGGACGGATTCACCAGGCTGCCACCAGCGGGGGCATTGGGGCAGCTGATGCGACATGATACGGCCCGGGCACTGGCCCTCGCGCGCGACACGGGCTGGTTGATGGCCACCGAATTGCTGGAGTGCGGAATCGATTTCAGCTTCGCGCCAGTGCTCGATCTGAATAACGGTATCAGCGAAGTGATTGGAGACCGGGCTTTCTCGGATGACCCCGAGCAACTGTTGCCACTTGCGCTGGCCTATATAGACGGCATGCATGAAGCCGGTATGGCTGCGGTGGGCAAACACTTTCCGGGACATGGCAGCGTTGCAGCTGATTCGCATGTGGCGGTACCCGTGGATGAGCGCAGCCTGGACGAGATCCGCGCACTGGATCTGGCCGTTTTCCGCGACTGCCTGCCGATCCTCGACGCCATCATGCCGGCACATGTCATTTACCCGGCCCTGGATACAATGCCAGCGGGTTTTTCCCATCGTTGGCTGGGTGAGATGCTGCGGGGTGAACTCGGTTTCCGCGGTCTGATATTCAGCGACGATCTCTGCATGGCTGGAGCGGCGCAGGTGGGTGATATGCCGGAGCGGGTATCGGCTGCCGTGTCCGCCGGTTGTGAGGTGTTGCTGGTCTGCAATGATCGGGCAGCGGCCCTGGAAGCCCTGGAATGCCTGCGAGATGCGCCCCCTCGCGAGCCGGGCCGGCTGGCCCTGATGCAAAGGCGGCCTGCCGAGTACCAGGTTGATTCCTCGACGTTGCAGGCACGCAAGTTGGCGGTGCGCAAGGCACTGTCCGACCTGTCGCAAAGCGGGGAACAGGAATGACTGGTATGTCGTCCAACGGATCCGGTATCCCGTATGCGGCCGAATGCCTCTATACCGAGACGGAGGTGGCTGCCTGCCTGGATCGTATGGCTGGTGAGATCGAGGTGGAAGTCGGGGGGCATGATCCTCTGATTCTCTGCGTGATGACCGGTGCCATTCCGGTGACCGCTGCGCTCATGTTGCGGCTGCCATTTCCTCTCCAGCTCGACTACGTGCATGCCACACGCTACCGCGGCGAACTCCGGGGTGGTGAGCTGGAATGGTTGCACAAGCCGGAGACTGGGCTGCGTGACCGCATTGTCCTGCTGGTGGATGATATTCTCGACGAGGGTGAAACCCTGGCCGGGATCCGTGACTGGTGTCTGGAGCAGGGCGCCTCCCGGGTGTTGACGGCGGTGCTGGTCGACAAGCAGCATGAGCGGCGTTGCGCGCGTCTGCGGCAGGCCGATTTCACCGGGTTGATGACACCGGATCGTTTCCTGGTCGGTTACGGGATGGACTATCAGAGCTATGGGCGCAATGCGCCGGGCATTTACGCCCTGACTGTGGCCGACTCCGAGCCGGTTCAAGATTCGTCATGAATGGTCGATATCCAGAACTGATGCAGTGAAAGGACGCAAGAGAATTCGATGGCTCTATTCCGTTTGCAGAACAATGTTCTGCCCTGGTTGCGGGGCAATCTGGTGCCACTGGCTCTTCTGGCTGTGGTCCCGGCTGCGCTGATTCTCTTGTGGCTCGCCTTCCGTCCCCCATTGTTCGAGTCCACCCTCACCCTGGCCGTAGATGGCAGCATTGTCCATGAGGGCAACGAAAGCCGCCCCATGCACGAGCCGGAGCGACTGGCCCGTCTCCTGGGCAGTGAAGAGATGCTGTATCGGATCGCTGCGGATCTGGATGCAGTCAGTCCAGGAAGCGTGCAGCAGGGATTACGTATTCATTCTCTGAATGATGCCGGCGTGGTAGAAGTGGTTTCCGTCTCTGCCGATGCCGGCGTAGCGCAGGGCGTGCTCGACAGTATGATGCGGCTGCATCCGCCCTTCCTGGAACAGTTTCATCTTCAACAGATCCGACACGAAACCGCCTCGGTGCTACGCAAGCTGGATGAGTTGCTGGCTGATGAAGGCCGGCTTGAAGCCCGGGTTCCCGAGCAAAACGCCCCGTTCGGGCATGACAATCTTCTGTACCTTCCCGCCAACAGTGTTCTGACAATGACGGATGCGGCTGTGCGACTGGAGGCGGCGCTTCTGGAAGGCCTGGTGGATGAATACCGTCGCGTTGTGGCCTCCACATTCCGCGTACAGGTGCTGGATGCGCCCACCGAGCCGGTGAACCTGCGAGCCGGTATCAGCACGGGCCTGCCTCTGGGTGGCGCACTGCTGTCTTTGCTACTGGGCGCGCCCCTGTTGTACCTGCGTTACCGTTGGCGTGACCGGATCAGTTTTGCCGCCGAATGGCCGGAAGATGCCTGTCTGCCTATGTTGGGCAGTCTGCCCCGGGTGAGTCCGGTCAGCGGGTCGGAGAACTTGCTCTCCCGGATATCGGATACCGATTTCCACGAATCCCTGCGCGGCATCCGCACGCGCTTGCAGTTACAGAATGGCGGTGCACAAGGCCGGGACGGGTCTCTGCTACTGCATGGATTGGAGCGGCGGGGAAGGAGTCTGTTGCTGCTTTCGAGCGAACCGGGTGCCGGCCGTAGCACCATGGCACAGGGACTGGCCCTGATGCTGGGTCAGGTGGAGCGGGTGCTGCTGATCAATGCGGATATGCGCCCCGGTACCGAACAACAGGACTACTGTGGAATACCGGGTGGTGCGCCCGGGCTTTCGCATCTGATTGCCGGTGCGGCGCCGGTGCGGCGTTGCCTGCATCGCCTGGAGGACGGTGGTATCGATGTGCTTCCGGCTGGTGTGGCGCCGCCCAATCCCCAGGAATTGCTGGCCAGCCGACGCTTTGCGCGTATCATGCAGGCACTGAAGCGGCGTTACGACTTCGTGATTGTCGATGGACCAGCCATGCAGGAGGGGGATGACAGTCTGCTACTGGCTGAACACTGTGAGCAGTTGCTGTACGTGCTGCGCGCCGACATCAGCTCACTCAATGATTGTCACCGGGCCGTGGCGAGGCTGCAAACGATCAAGACTGACATGGACGGCAGAGGGATTCTGCTCAATGCGGTGGACCGTAAAAAAATGCGGCGTTTTGGTCTGGGTGAGCAGAGGCTGACATTGGCTCAGTATATGTACCGTTCGCCGCGCGGCCACTATCTGGCGGATTACTGAATGGATTCGGAAATCAATCTATGAACCTGCAGGAACTGGAACGCTTTCTTAAAGAAGAGGTGGATGAGCCGTTAGCGACTGAATCGTCGCCCGAACCGGCTTCCGCGGACGCTGATGTGACGCCGGTGACCGAAAATGCCGTCAATGGCCGATTGCAGGAAGCCGAGATGGCCTGTCGCCTCGGTTATCTTCTTTGTCAGTGTACCTGGCCACCACAGATCATGGTGCTCGGCCGGGAGGGTTTCGAATTCCATTGCCCGCGCTGCCACCGCAGCCGCGATTTCTGAAGGGGATTGGATGAGCCGATTGATGCTTGCTCTTCCACTGCTGACGCTATTGGCCTCATGCGCGACCTATGAGCGTATGGTGCATGACGGGGTCCGGGCGGGGGAGCAGTTGGGGCTTCGCTCCAGCCGGCAGATCGAGCGCCGGGGCAACTGGGTGTTGCCGCAAACGGCACGGATACAGGTCTCGGCTGGAGAGCTGCCGTATTCTGGTACGGCGCCCCAGCCTGGAGTATTGCTGGTGGAAGCCCTGCGTGGACGTTTCGCGCGCGTTACGTTTGACAGCGAAGCGCGCGGCCTGGAGCTTGCGCAGGATCAAGCGACAGTCAATGGTGCGGATTATCTGCTGTATCCCCGGCTGCTGCTGTGGCAGGATGCCCGTGAGCATCAGGCAGTGGAGGCCAGATCCGGGGCACGGGATGAGAACCTGGTGATTCCGCTGCTGGATCGGCTCGGTCACAGCCACACGGCCCTGCTGATCACGGTCGTCGATCTTCGGGCCGGCTCCGTGGTCGATACAGTCCGGATTGCCGCTGGAGATGGTAAACTGGTGCTCTATGGACCGGGCGCGGAGCGTCTGCTGCAGGAGTCGATCGTGGCCTATGTGAACGGTCTGGCCGGCGAACTGCGGTGATCTCTGTGGCTGGCTGGCGTCGACCTGGAGACACGGCATGACCGGAAATAGCTTCAACCCTGAATCCTTCGCAAAACAGATCCGTCAGGACCGCGGTCCCGCGCCGGTCCATCTCTGGGATCCCCCTTTCTGTGGTGATATCGACATGCGCATCGCGCGGGATGGCAGCTGGTATTACCAGGGGTCTCCGATTCAACGTGAGGCCATGGTGCGGCTGTTTTCCTCCGTGCTGCGGCGCGATGAAGACCAGTGCCATTATCTGGTCACTCCGGTGGAAAAACTGCGTATCCAGGTGGAGGATTGTCCCTTTGTCGCTACCCTGGTCGACCGTGAAGGCCAAGGCGCTGAACAGCGACTCACCTTTACTCTGAACACGGGGGAACAGGTGGTGGCCGATAGCGATCATCGGATCACTGTGGGCGAGCACGAGGGCGAGCCACATCCCCGCCTGCACGTCCGTGACGGGCTGATGGCGCTGATCCATCGTAATGTGTTCTATCAGCTGGCTGACATTGCCGGAGAGGGTAGAACCGAGGACAACGATCAAGTGCCCGGTGTCTGGAGCGAAGGCGAGTTTTTCCCCATGAGCGGTGAGCACTGAAAACCGTATCGAACATTCGTTCGGTATTGACGATCGTTGCCTGAAAAGGCATCATTGGCAGCCTTTCGGGAAGCTTCTGCCGCAGTTTCGGGAACTTCCCCGGCTCACTCCGGTTCCAGACACGGATCCGTTTGCCGCCAGTACAATCAGACCACCCATTTTGTATCAGTAGACTAATGGAGAATCCATGAAGGTTCTTGTAGCAGTGAAGCGTGTTGTTGACGCGAACGTTAAGGTCCGCGTCAAGGCAGATAACAGCGGCGTTGATCTGGCCAATGCCAAAATGGCCATCAATCCCTTTTGTGAAATCGCCGTTGAAGAAGCGGTACGCCTGAAGGAGCAGGGCATTGTCGAGGAGATCATTGCGGTCTCCATTGGTGCAAAGGCCTGTCAGGAGCAGATCCGGACCTCACTGGCACTGGGTGCGGACCGGGGCATTCACGTCGAGACCGAAGACGGCCTCCAGCCTCTGGCCGTGGCCAAGCTGCTGCACAAGGTCAATGAGAAAGAAAAGGCGGACCTGGTCATCCTGGGCAAACAGTCCATCGATTCAGACAACAACCAGGTGGGCCAGATGCTGGCGGCGCTGAGCAATATGCCCCAGGGCACTTTCGCGAGCAAGCTGGAAGTGGCTGATGGCAAGGCGACCGTGACCCGCGAAGTGGATGGCGGTGCACAGACCGTACGCTTGTCCCTGCCGGCCATTGTGACCACCGACCTGCGGCTCAATGAGCCCCGTTATGCTTCCTTGCCCAATATCATGAAGGCCAAGAAGAAGCAGATTGACGTGATGACTGCCGAGGAGCTCGGTGTGGATACCGGTTCGAAGCTCAAGGTCATCGGTGTCGAGCCGCCTCCGGGCCGTTCCGCCGGGATTGTCGTGGAAAGCGTGGACGAACTCATCGACAAGCTGAAGAACGAAGCCAAGGTCATCTAACAGGTCATACGGGGTTACTTACATGAGTGTACTAGTCATAGCAGAACACGATAACGCGGAATTGAACGCGGCAACATTGAATGTGGTGGCGGCGGCAAGCGCCCTGGGACAGGACATAACGGTTCTGGTGGCCGGCAAGGGCTGTTCGGCGGTTGCCGAACAGGTTGCAAAAGTCGAAGGCGTCAGCAAAGTGGTGGTTGCAGACCATGCGGCCTATGAAAATCAGCTGCCCGAGGCAATGGCACCACTGATCGCTGAACTGGGCAAGGAAACCACGCACATTTTTGCGCCGGCAAGCACCAACGGCAAGAACATCATGCCGCGTGTGGCGGCCCTGCTGGATGTGGCACAGATTTCCGATATTGTTGCCGTGAAGTCGGACGATACCTTTGTCCGACCCATTTATGCGGGCAACGCCCTGGCCACCGTACAATCCGAGGATGCGATCAAGGTCATCACCGTGCGTGGCACGGCCTTCGACCCTGCCGCTGCCGAGGGTGGCAGTGCCGGCATCGAGAGCATTGATATTGCCCACGAACAGGGCATTGCCGAGTTTGTCAGTGAAGAGCTGACCGAATCCGAGCGGCCCGATCTGGCTGCGGCCAAGGTGGTCATTTCCGGTGGGCGCGGCATGCAGAATGGGGAGAACTTTGCCATGCTGGAGAAGGTTGCGGACAAGCTTGGCGCTGCCATTGGCGCATCCCGGGCAGCGGTTGATGCCGGATTCGTACCCAATGACATGCAGGTGGGTCAGACCGGGAAGATTGTTGCCCCCGAGCTGTATATCGCGGTCGGTATTTCTGGCGCGATCCAGCATCTGGCCGGCATGAAGGACAGCAAGGTCATCGTGGCCATCAACAAGGACGAGGAAGCCCCGATCTTCCAGGTTGCCGATTATGGCCTGGTGGCTGATCTGTTCAAGGCCATTCCGGAGCTGGAAGAAAAGCTCTGAGTCAGCCCCTGTCCGCTGCCAATGGTGGACGGGGAGTTGCCCATAAAAAAACCCGGTCGTTAGCGACCGGGTTTTTTTATGTTCCGCTGCAGGCGGGGGTCAGCTGTCCTTGCCGGAATCACTGTCATCCGCCTTGCCGCTCTCGGCATCAGCTGATTTCCCGCCGGCCGAGGCAGCCTGCTCCGCCAGGCGGCGGCGCCGGAGTTCCCGGGGATCATTGGGCGCCCGACCTGTCGTGGCGGTTTTGCCTTTCACGGCCTTGCCCTTTTGGTCAGAACCTTTTCTGCCGCCACTCTTGGGCTTGCCACCCTTGCTGTCAGCGGATTTTTCGTCCTTTCCACCAGTCGGCTTAGCGGGCTTTTCCGGTTTGTCCGCTTTCGCAGGGGGAGCGCTTTCCTCGGGAGTGGCGTCCTGCTTTTTCTCTTCCTTGGCAGCATTGTCAGAGCCAGCATTTTGCTTTGCATCTCCCGAGTCCGTGTCAGCATCCGGCTTCGCCGCGGGCCCGTCTGCAGCCTTGGCTTCCTGCTCCACCGCTTTGTTGCCATCAGCATCGCTTTTCTTGCGGCTGGCGGCCTTTTTGCGGGCAGGCTTCCTGGCCTTGGCCTTACCTTTCTCCTCATCAGTTACAGTAGCGGCAGTCGTGTCGTCACCAGCCGCTTTTTCCTCTTTCGCTTTGGCGGGCTTGTCTGAGGGTGCCGTGGCACTTTCTTCATGACTGTCCTTTTGGCCCTTTGGCGCTTGTCCGGCTTGCTCCGCTGCGTTGGCTTCCGGCTTGGCTGCATGACTTTCGCTGGAGGATCGGTCTGCGTTTTCCGGTTCACTGCGTTTTTCGGCCGCAACCTTGTCCTCGCTCTTTGCTTCATCGGCAACGGCTGACTGCTTTTCCGACTGCGCGTCGGTGTTGGCCGCTTTTTCCGTATCCGGGCCTGATGTGCGCTTCCTGCCGCCGCGTCCGCCGCGATTACGACCGCCACCCGGCTTGGGCTTGTTGCCATCCTTGCCGGTATCGGGTTTTTCCGGCGTGTCAGCCGCGACCGTTTCCGTTTTCCCGGTTTTCACCGCCTTGTCACTGGTACTGGCCTCGTTGGCATCTGTTGATGCCCGTTCCGCCGTGTTGTCCGTATTTTCCTGCTCGAGATCAGGACGCGGTCCACGCTGGCGCGGCGTTGTATTGCGGGGTTTGCGTCCAGTACGACGCCGACCTTTACCGGAATCCTGTTCGTTCTGAGCGGATTCGTCGTCCTGTCGCTTATCCTGCGTTTCTTTCTGATCCCTGGGAGCAGCCTGCTCGCCATCGTCCTGTTTTCGGCCCTCACCGCCTTTGCGACGACCCCCATCGGGCTTGCCGCCATCGGAGCGGTTTCCGTCGGCTTTGTTAGCATCCGGTCTGCCGCCACGACGGCGGGAGGATGGTGCTCCCTTGTCGTCCTGTTTATCCTTGCCGCCGCGCTTTTCCGGACGGTTGTCCTCTTTCCTATCATCGCTGTCGGCATCGCGTTTCGGGCCGCGTCGATCATCGGAGGGACGTCTTTTCTGTTGGCCACCACCGCGGCTCTGGTTGCGTTGACGTGACTGACCCTGATTGCGGTTACGTCCCTGTTGACCCTGGCTTGCGCTTCGATCCTTGTCGTGTTTGCGGTCTTTGTCTTCCTCGTCACCATCATTTGCGGCGCCTGAAGAAACCAGGCCGGAAAAGACCGAGAGCAGTGAGCCCAGGAAGCCTTTCTTGCGTTCCGCCTGGGCCTGGGCGGCTGGCGGGCGAGCCGCCGGTGCTGGTGCCTGGGCGGCCCGAGGGGCTTGCACTGCAGCCTGTGGAGGCGGCGGAGTCGGGGCGTGATCGCTGATTGGTGCCTCGGCGTCCTTGTGCACGTCGATCTCGTAACTGCTTGCCTGGGCGCTATCCAGATCCTGACGGTTGATGGCCTGTATTTCGTAGTGGGGCGTGTCCAGGCTGGGGTTTGGAATGATCAGCACCCGGGCATTGCTCTGTTGCTCGATGTCGGACAGGACCTGGCGCTTTTCGTTGAGCAGATAGGCCGCCACATTGATCGGCACGATGGCCCGGATTTCCGCGCTGCGCGGTTTGTTGGCCTCTTCCTGCAGTACACGCAGGATGGACAGGCACAGCGATTTGATATCGCGGATGGCGCCCTGACCATTACAGCGGGGGCAGACGATGGCGCTGGTTTCTTCGAGAGATGGGCGCAGTCGCTGACGGGACATCTCGAGCAGGCCAAAGCGGGAAATACGACCCACCTGTACCCGGGCACGGTCCGCCTCCAGGGCTTCACGCATGCGGTTTTCGACGTCACGTTGATGTTTGTTGGCATTCATGTCGATGAAGTCGATGACAACCAGGCCACCCATGTCACGGAGACGCAGCTGCCGCGCGATTTCCTCAGCCGCTTCCATATTGGTGTTCAGGGCGGTTTCCTCGATGTCCGCGCCACGGGTGGCGCGCGAGGAGTTGATGTCGATCGAGATCAGGGCCTCGGTCGGGTCGATGACAATCGAGCCACCCGATGGCAGTTTCACTTCACGCTGGAAGGCGGACTCGATCTGTGCCTCGATCTGGTAGCGATTGAACAGCGGAAGGCTGTCCTCGTACAACTTGATACGGGATTCATAGTGCGGCATCACCTGACGCACGAAATTGATCGCTTCCTCATAGGATTCACGTGTGTCGAATAACACTTCACCGATATCTTGGCGCAGATAGTCCCGGATGGTGCGGATGATGACATTGCTTTCCTGGAAAATGAGGAAGGGTGCCTTGCGTTGATCCGAGGCCTCGCGGATTGATTGCCACAGTGAGAGCAGGTAGTCGAGATCCCACTGCAATTCTTCCTGTTGTTTACCGACACCGGCGGTGCGCACGATGACACCCATGGCATCCGGGATGTTCAGGCCGCTGATGATGTTACGCATCTCGGCACGTTCCTCGCCTTCAATGCGGCGTGAGATGCCCCCGGCACGAGGATTGTTGGGCATCAACACCATGTAGCGACCGGCCAGGCTGATGTAGGTCGTCAGCGCCGCGCCCTTATTGCCGCGCTCCTCCTTTTCCACCTGGACGATGACTTCGGTGCCTTCGGAAACCACTTCCTTGATACTGGTGCGGCCTTCACCCGATGGCTTGCTGGAGTAGTACTCCTGGGCGATTTCCTTGAGGGGGAGAAAGCCGTGGCGCTCTGCGCCAAAGTCGACAAAAGCGGCTTCCAGGCTGGGTTCGACCCGGGTGATTCGGCCTTTGTAGATGCTGGCCTTTTTCTGGATGCGTGTGCGGTTTTCGATATCCAGGTCGTACAGTCGTTGCCCGTCGACGAGGGCTACCCGCAACTCCTCTTCCTGGGTTGCGTTGATGAGCATTCTTTTCATGAGTGATCCACTTTTCTGTTGTCAGGTCAGAACAGCGAATCCGGGCAAGGGGACAGGGGCGGGCATGGGCAGCGGGGTTCGCTGGCATGGACGCTGGATCGGGCACAGTAGGGAGCAAGTAAAGAAAAGACAAATCTCATGCGCCGGAACCGCTTCCAGATGAGCGGAGTGTACCCACCGGGCCGCCACCGTGTGGCAGTAGCCTGATGCAACCGTGTTTGCTGCCTGGCAGTCGGTTCTGATGTTCCGGGTCTGTCGGCCTGGTTGGCGTCATGTGCAATATCGTAGCCGGGGCAGTGCATGCACTGCCGGAAAATGTCTGCTCAGGCTGGT
>PWQG01000059.1 GCA_003556835.1 Gammaproteobacteria bacterium | reverse complement strand
TCGGCGCCCTGGCGGGAGGCGGATTGCAGACCTTGCGTCACTATGGTGAGCGGATCGTGGGCCGGCTCAGTGGGGAGCGCACCCTGCGGGTGCAGGATGAGATCCTGATGGCACTGGCCTTGCGGCAGCTGTACCTGTTGCGGGGGCTGCAGGACCGCGGTCATGCAGCCCAGTCACCCTTGCAGGGCGGTGGAGAGCAGGAAGCAGCAGCGGCTTTGTGGCGAACATTGCCGGAGCCGCTGCGTCAGGCACGCTCGCGTCCCGAGTGGTCGCTGATGCGCGAAGGGGGGGTTGAACAATCAGCCAGAAGTGAAGCACTGCAGATCCTGGCGGGACAACTGCAGGGACTGTATACAGAGAGGATGCAAGTATGAGACGAGGTGTGGTGCGGGGTCTGTTTTTCGGAACCGCTTCCGGTGTCATCACTACCCTGGGGCTGATTGTGGGGCTTTGGGCCGGCACGGCTTCGCTCGTCGCGGTCATGGGCGGGATACTGGTGATCGCCGTGTCGGATTCGATGTCTGACGCTTTCGGCATCCACCTGGCGGAAGAGTCGCAGCCGGACGCCAGTACGCTGGGTGTCTGGTTGGCGACCCTGACCACTCTGGGCACCAAATTCCTGGTTGCCGTCAGTTTTGTCATCCCGCTTCTGTTGTTGCCGTTGGACACCGCCGTGGGTGTGGCCCTGGCTTGGGGGGCCGTGATTCTGGTGGCACTCAGCATCAATATTGCCCGCATGCGCGAGACCCCCGCTTTTCCGGTCGTGGCCGAGCATCTGGCGATTGCCTTGCTGGTCATGATCCTGTCCTGGGCCGTTGGCACCGGAGTCCGCTATGCTTTCGCCTAGTGGGCCACGCTGATAGGTAACTTGTTTATGGGACAGAACACTAGACGCCTGATTGATTTCCGGGATTCCGCCACTCTGGCCGACTGGCATTCGGTCAGTGATCCGGTGATGGGTGGTGTGTCCGAGGCGTCAATGCGCTGGCGAGAAGCTGGTTACGCGAGTTTCCTGGGTACCGTATCGCTGGAGAATAATGGTGGATTTGCATCGGTGTATGCGCCACTGGAAAAGGGCGTGTTGGCCGGGGCCGATGCGCTGGAACTGAATTGCCGGGGCGATGGGCGTCGTTACAGCCTGCGACTGCGCAAGGATGATGCCTTCGACGGTATCAGTTACCGCCTGGATTTCACCCCGCTGCCGGGTCATTGGCAGCAGATCCGCCTGCCACTGGCGGAGTTCCGGCCCGTGTTCCGTGGTCGTGAGCTTACGTCGGCACCGCCACTGCAAGCAGGGGAGGTCGTGCGCCTGGGTTTTCTCGTGGCACGACAGCCGGGGGAATTTTCCCTGGACATACAATGGGTGGATTGGCTGCCGGCCGGGGCCGGCAGATTAACATGAACGCAACATCAGAGGGAGAATACGCATGAAACTGGAATCACTGGCCCTGCATCACGGCTATGAGTCGGAAGCCACCACCAAGGCGGCAGCCGTGCCAATTTATCAGACCACATCCTATACATTCGATGACACCCAGCACGGCGCGGATCTGTTCGATCTGAAAGTGGCGGGCAACATCTATAGCCGCATAATGAACCCGACCAATGCGGTACTGGAACATCGCCTGGCAGAAATGGAAGGTGGTATCGGTGCCCTCGCCCTGGCCTCCGGCATGGCCGCCATCACCTATGCCATCCAATGCATCTGCCGGGCCGGCGACAACATCGTCAGCACCAGCCAGCTTTACGGTGGGACCTATAACCTGTTCGCCCACACCTTTCCGACGCAGGGTATCGAGGTCCGTATGGCCTCGCATGACGACTACGCCGCACTGGAAAAACTGATCGATGAGAAGACCAAGGCTGTCTTCTGTGAGTCCATCGGAAATCCGGCCGGGAATGTGGTTGACCTGGAACGCCTGAGCGAGATCGCTCACCGTCACGGCGTGCCGCTGATTGTCGACAATACCGTGGCAACACCGTTCCTCTGTCGGGCTTTCGACTATGGCGCCGACATCATCGTCCACTCCCTGACCAAGTACATTGGGGGGCACGGCACCACGGTCGGCGGCATCATCATCGACTCAGGGCGCTTTGACTGGGCCAGGCACAAGGAGAAATATCCCATGCTCAATGAGCCGGATCCCTCCTACCACGGTGTGGTCTATACCGAAGCCCTGGGTGAGGCCGCCTTCATCGGACGCTGTCGGGTAGTGCCACTGCGCAATACCGGTGCCGCTCTCGCGCCGATGAGCGCATTCCTGATCCTGCAGGGGCTGGAGACCCTTGGGCTGCGCATGGAGCGGCATTGCGAGAATGCCCTGAAAGTCGCCCAATGGCTGGAAAAGCATCCCAAGGTCAACTGGGTCAATTATGCCGCCCTGGCGGACAGTCAATATGCCGCAGTCTGCCGCAAGATCACCGGTGGCAAGGCGTCGGGTATTCTCAGTTTTGGCCTCAAGGGAGGGCGGGAAGCCGGCGCCACCTTCATCGACTCCCTGCAGATGATCCTGCGCCTGGTGAATATTGGCGATGCAAAATCCCTGGCCTGTCATCCGGCCAGTACCACCCATCGACAACTCAGCCCGGAAGAGCTGGTTTCTGCTGGCGCCAGCGAGGACCTGGTGCGTATTTCGGTGGGTATCGAGCATGTGGATGATATCATTGCTGACATCGAGCAGGCACTTGATCGCGTGCCGGCCTGACTCACATACTCAATCAATTGACATTGCCGCCCGCCGGGCGGCATGGGAACGGAGCAATGCAAACAATGATGCGATGCACAAGTCTGGCGGCCATTGCCGCTGCTGCCCTGGTGGCCTGTCAGCAGGAGCCGGAAACGATTGATGCAACGGCACTGGAACTCGAAGCCCGGGGAATTGCCGGCGAGTTTGTGTCCACTCTGCAGCCGACCTTGCAGGAGGCAATGCAATCCGGTGGGCCGGTCAATGCCATTGATGTCTGTGCGGTGGAAGCACCCCGGATTGCCGAAAATCTGAGCCAGGAATCAGGCTGGGACGTCACCCGGGTCAGCCTGCAGCCACGCAATCGACAGAACGCGGAACCGGATGCCTGGGAACGCGAAATGCTGATGCAGTTCGATGAGCGTCAGGCGGCAGGCGAAGAGGGGGCGGATATCAATGTCGCAGCGGTTGTGGATGAGGAGTTCCGTTACATGCAGGCCCAGGCCGCCATGCCCCTGTGTCTGACCTGCCATGGACAGACGCTTGCGCCCGAGGTCAACGCGGCCCTTGCCGAGCACTATCCGGATGATATGGCAACCGGTTATGTTGCCGGAGAGATCCGGGGCGCCATCAGCCTGCGTAGAACGCCGTGATCCGAAGGACGGAGATGAGGAGTCCGGTGCCCGACCATATGGGGCACTGGCTGGCGGGAGGCACGGGGCTGCTGGTCAGTCTGGCCATTGCGCAGACAGGCGAGCTGGCGGGTCAACCCGAAGCGATGCCCTGGGCTGCCTACCACTACTACTGGCTGGGGTGGCCACTGATGTGCCTCGCCGTCTACCTGATCACCCGTCGCCATCCCTACCGTGCCTGGCGTTGGCCCCTGAGTATGGCGGTCGGGCAGGTTTTCGGCGTCATCCTGCTGGGTGGTGGATCCATGGTGCCTGTGGCGCTTGTGTACTGCCTGTTGCTGTCCATTCCACAATTTGTTGTGGCTAACCGGACTTCGCTGAAGTTGCTGGGCTCTGGCCTGGCTGATGAATTTTCCGAAGATGGAGATGAACCAAAACCATGAAATACAAGGGCAGGCCGCATTATCGTCATGATGAGCCGGATCGCACGGCGGTGCTGATCATCAATCTGGGGACGCCTGA
This sequence comes from Gammaproteobacteria bacterium, assembly GCA_003556835.1. Classification (GTDB taxonomy): domain Bacteria; phylum Pseudomonadota; class Gammaproteobacteria; order Pseudomonadales; family Pseudohongiellaceae; genus PWQG01. The sequence continues at coordinate 3,768 of PWQG01000059.1, read as the reverse complement.
TGCGCCCACCCCGAAAGCCTTGCATCGGTATCTGAAAGAGTTTCTCTGGGATCCGCGTGTTGTCGAGGTGCCACGTCCCTTATGGTGGCTGATTCTCAACGGTGTCATCCTGCGCTTCCGGCCGCGTCGTTCAGCCAAGGCTTATGCCACGGTGTTCACGGAGGAAGGTTCACCACTTCTCATCCACACGCGCAATCAGGCCGAGGCCCTGGCCCACAAGCTGGCGGAACAGGGGCATGAAGACCTGATCGTCGATCATGCCATGCGCTATGGCAACCCATCCATCCCTTCCGTGCTGGAATCGCTGTTCGAGCGTGGTGCCCGCCGCCTGCTGGTCCTGCCCATGTATCCACAGTATTCTGGCAGTACCACCGCCTCTACCTTTGATGCCATCAGTGCCGATTTTCAGCGTCGCCGCTGGTTGCCCGATTTCCGTTTCATTTCCCATTATCATGATCAGCCGGCTTTCATCGACGCCGCCGCCAGCCGTATTCAGGCGCATTGGGAGAGTCATGGCCGAGCCGACCGGCTGCTGTTCTCCTACCATGGTATTCCCAAGCGCTACCTGCTCAACGGTGACCCCTACCATTGTGAGTGTTTCAAGACCTCGCGGTTGATTGCCGAAGCGCTGGGCTTGTCCGATGATGAATACCTGACCACCTTCCAGTCACGCTTCGGCCGGGAGGAATGGCTCAAGCCCTATACCGACGAAACGCTCAAGGCATTACCCGACAAGGGCGTCAAGGCCGTGCAGGTTTTCTGTCCGGGCTTCTCGGCGGATTGCCTGGAGACCATCGAGGAAATCGGTGAAGAAAACCGGGATTATTTCCTGGAAGCCGGGGGTGAGCGCTATGAATACATCAGTGCGCTGAATGACCGGCCGGAACATATCGAGGCGCTGGCGACACTGGTCAATGACAACCTGGCTGGCTGGGCGCCGCAGGAAGCCGATCCCGGGCGCCTGCAGCGGGCCCGGGATCAGGGAGCCAAGCAGTGACCTGCCACGTGGTCCGCTGACAATCAGGGCGCGGCGCTGGCCGCTTCGCTTTCCAGCCACTCGTTCAGATCGATGATGTCCTGCGGGGTCAGCATGCCGGTGACCTGCTTGAGCTGCAGGGTGCCCATCACATAATTGTAGCGGGCCTCGGAGTAGTTGCGCAGCGCCAGGAACAGTTGTTGCCTCGCCTGGACCACATCAATGATATTGCGAGTGCCCACTTCGTAACCGGCCTCGATGGCATCGAGTGCGGCCTGGGCCGAGGTGATGGCCTGTTGCCGCTGGCTCACCACCAGGGCATCGGTATTGATCCGGCGGAAGGCATTACGCACATCCTGGGTGGTCTGGCGCCGGACCAGGTTCAGCTGTTCCTGTTGCGCCACCAGGTCGTATTCGGCCGCTTCACGGCGCGCACTGGTGGCTCCGCCGGTAAACAGGGGGATGGATACGTTCAGGGAGACCGAAGAACCCTCGATGGCACCGGAGAGGCGCTGGCCACCATCGGCCCCCGTGGGTGAATCGGACTCCGAGCGGTTGACGCCGACCTGCAGGCTGACCGTGGGCCAGTGATCGGCGCGGCGGGCGCGGGCCACTTCCTGTTGTGCGGACACATTATGGCGCGCGATCTGCAAGGGTAGGTTGTTGTCCAGGGCTTCCTGGGTCCAGCTTTCCACATTGCCATCGATCGGCTCGATGGGGAAATCCTCGGAGAGTACATCCAGGTTGGGATGCGGTTGCCCGGTGATGGTTTCCAGGGCTTCGTAGCGACTGGCCAGTGTGTCTTCGGCCAGGATGGTATTGTTGCGCGCCAGGTCATAGGCCGCCTGGGCTTCGTAAACCTCGGTGATCGGCACCAGGCCGACCTCTTCACGCTGACGGGCGCGCTCGAACTGGCGTTCCGCCGCCTCCTCTTCCTGACGCCGGGTGTCCAGGTCATCAATCGCGCGTAACACGTCGAAATAGGCGTTGGCGACGCGGATGATCAGATCCTGTTCCTGGGCGGCGAAGTTGATGAGCCGGGCCTGTTCCTGCTCACGGGCACCCTGGAAGCTGTACCAGTTGGCCATGTTGAGCACGCTCTGGTTCAGGTTGACCCCGTAGCGCCGGGTCGAATCGCGTGGACTGAGCAGGTCGACTTCGTTCGATGGCCCCACGGCCTGGCGGGTTTCCGATATCGAGGCGCCCGCTTGCGGCAGCAAGGAAGAGCGGCTCACGGTCAACTGGGTCTGGCCGGAGCGTAATTGGGCTTCAGCCTGGCGCAGGGTGGGGTCATTGCGCTGGGCCAGTTCAAAAATGCTGAGTAGGTCATCGGCCAGCGCCGGCTGACTACCCAGCAGACAGATTGCCGCGAAAACGGTGAATCGGGTAAAACGTCCCATAAGCGATTGTTCCTGTTCTTGCGATCCGTTCGGTGTCAGCGAGGTTCGGTCTGCCAGCCTGGTCAAGCCGATTCTGCATCATACACAGCGCCAGGGAACGTACAAACCGGCAGTGACACAAAGTTGCAGGCCGCGTTACCGCTGATGCGCTGGTTTATCCGCTACCTGCTTTCAGGCATAATGGCCGGAGTCACTTCCCGCAGTGTCCCCAACCCCCTTAGCGAGACAGGATAGACGAAATGAGTGCCAATCCAGAACACTTTCTCGACAGAATCACCGCACTGGACGACGAGACCAGCAAGGCTTTCCCGGGTAGCCGGAAAGTGTATGTCCGTGGCAGCCGGGATGATGTCCGCGTGCCCATGCGGGAAATCATTCTGTCACCGACCAGTACCGCCAAGGGTGTGGAGGAGAATCCCCCCGTACGGGTGTACGATACTTCGGGGCCCTATACGGATCCCGAGGCACAGATGGATCTGCGTGCCGGCCTGCCGGCTCTGCGCGAAGCCTGGATCGAGGCGCGTGGTGACAGCCAGTACCTGGACCGCGCCAGTTCGGAGTATGGTCGGCTGCGCCAGAATGACATCAGCACCGCGCATCTGCGCTTCGAACACCAGCGACGGCCGCGCCGTGCGGTGCCTGGCGGCAATGTCAGTCAGATGCATTACGCCAGACAGGGCATCATCACGCCGGAAATGGAGTACATTGCCATCCGCGAGAACATGAGCCTGGCACAGATGCGTGAGCAGCCGGCGCTGGCCGCCCAGCACCCGGGCGAGAGCTTTGGTGCCTCGATTCCCGAAGAGATCACGCCGGAATTCGTGCGTGACGAAGTGGCGCGCGGACGTGCGATCATCCCGGCCAATATCAACCACCCTGAAATCGAGCCGATGATCATCGGGCGCAATTTTCTCACCAAGGTCAATGCCAATATCGGCAACTCGGCGGTCACTTCGTCCATCGAGGAAGAGGTCGAAAAGCTGGTCTGGGCTGCGCGCTGGGGTGCCGACACGGTGATGGATCTGTCGACCGGCAAGAACATCCATGAGACCCGCGAATGGATCATCCGTAATTCCATGGTGCCCATTGGTACCGTGCCGATCTATCAGGCCCTGGAGAAGGTAGATGGCGTGGCCGAAGACCTGACCTGGGAGATTTACCGAGATACCCTCATCGAGCAGGCCGAGCAGGGTGTGGACTATTTCACCATCCATGCCGGTGTGCGTCTGCCTTATGTGCCCATGACCGCCAAGCGGGTCACCGGCATTGTTTCGCGCGGCGGCTCCATCATGGCCAAGTGGTGTCTGGCCCATCATCAGGAAAGTTTCCTGTACACGCATTTTGAAGAGATCTGCGAGATCATGAAGGCCTATGATGTCTCCTTCTCCCTTG
>PWQG01000116.1 GCA_003556835.1 Gammaproteobacteria bacterium | reverse complement strand
GGGTCAGGCATCCGCCAAGGCGGGGCTTGATCCATTGCTGGGATTTTTGCACCGGCCGAGCCATGGACGGGAGTCATTGGCCAGCGATCTCGTGGAGTTGGCCCGTGCGCGGGTTGAGCACTTCGCGTGGAGGTTGTTCGCAGAAAAAACATTGCGTGCTGAGCACTTTACTCGAGATAACGGCGCCTGCCGCCTGGGTAAGGCGGGGCGGTCAACGTTTTACGCATTGTATGAGCGCAATGCATCAATGCATCGGCGCTGGTTTCGTCGGTACGCCCATCAATTGGCTGGCATGGCGGTTGAGAAGGGGTTGAGGACGGCGGAAGATCCCGGGTTGGCGGTATGAACGAGGGGCGGGCTCCCGGGAAAGCGGTTTATATTGATGCCCGCTCTGTTCGGGTGGTGCTGGACGGCGATGCGTGGCGGATTCGGGGTCTCGACAAGGCTGACCAGTTGGTACCCCTGCGCCGGGTGGACCGCGCCGTGGTTCGTAATGTGGACGAGGGCCTGATGCGTGCGCTTTTGGCCCTCGTGGAGCGGGAGGGGACGGTTCATTTTCAGGATGGTCGTGGCACTACCTTTGCCGTGCTGCAGGACACCCGGCCTACCAGCCCGCGTTGGGTTCGCGAATGGGTCAGCATGATCGAGGAGCAGTCTGGTTGCGCCCCCTTTCATTGGTGGGCTGATGTACAGCAGCGCCACGTGTGGAGCCGGGTTTTCCGGCGGGGGCGTCCGGGGGACTATGCGGCCAACCGGGCACTCATTGTTGGTTACATTCAACATTACCGGCCTGATGTTTTGGTGTCGCATGAGGTCTCCGAGCTGGAGCAGCTATTGAGGGCGTGGTTGCAGGCAGACCTCAACCGGCAGGGTTTGCGTCCGGTGGTAGAGGTTTTGAGGCATAAAGAGTGCGATCTGGTCGGAGTGCTTCACCGCTGCATGATGCTGACGCTGCTCTGGAAGTATGCTTGCTGGCGCCGGCAGAAGACGGTTGCTGCGGCCTTGCCATGTCGGGATATCACTGCCTTCTTTGAGTTGCAGGCGGTCGCGGGATTGCGTGACCAGTTGGAGCGCCACATCTCGGTTTTACACGAGGAGTGTCGGGCGAGAGGCAAGCGTGGCCATGGCGAGGGCGGGCGACTCCATGCCCGTAAATGATCCGGCGGACCTGCTGGTTTGTTATGACATCGCGGACCCACGGCGGCTCGCTCGGGTGCACAGGGTGATGCGACGTTGGGGAATGCCCTTGCAGTACAGCGTGTTCTATTGTGCGTTGACTCGGAGGGAGAGGCGACGCCTGGAGAGCATACTACGTAGTCTGATCCGTGAGGATCGAGATGACGTTCGTGTTTACGGTCTGCGTGGGCTGGATTTTATCCAGTTTCATGGAGAGAAGCCGCTAGGCGGCGGTCTGGAAGTGTTCGGGAGTTGACTCCGCATTTGATGGAGTCCCCCTGTGTGTCAACCTGAATCCATACACTGGCTCAGTGAGTTAAACTCGATTTGAGAGCCTGAGGTTCAGGAGCCCTTACGATGCCCAAACCGCCAAGCGATCTGCCCGATCACGAGGTGACACCCAACCCGAAGCTGGAGAAACGCACGCGTCGGCGCTTCTCCACGGAGTACAAGCTACGCATCCTGGCGGAGGCCGATGCCTGCCAGCATGGCGAGCTCGGGGAGGTGTTGCGCCGAGAGAGGCTCTATAGCAGCCAGTTGACCACCTGGCGCAAAGAGCTTGCCGAGAGCGGCGTGGAGAAGCTCCACAAGACGGCGCCGGGGCCAAGGGCGAGCAAGACCGCAGAGCAGAAGCGCATCGAGGCGCTGGAGCGCGAGAACACCCGTCTCCAGCAGAAGCTCTCGGCCGCCGAGGACTGCCTATCGCTCCAAAAAAAAGCATTGTCGATGCTCGATCGCATGAGCAATGGGAACGAGCCATGATCACGACACTTGATGAGCGCCCGGCGCATGTGCCGCTGGCCCAGGCCTGCCGCGTCCTGGGCATCAATCGCAGCACAGTGTACGCGTGGCGGCAGCGCCGTGGTGGGCACTCGAACAAGGCAGCGACATCGCGCAGGCACTGTCGGCAGCCCAGAGCGCTGTGCGCTGAGGAGCGCGCACGCATGCTTGAGATCGCGCACAGCGAGCCGTATCGGGACCAGCCGGTGTATGAGATCTACCATGACCTGCTGCAGCAGGGGATCTATCTGGGCTCACTCAGCACTTGGTATCGGCAGTTGCGCAAAGCGAACGAGAGTGGCGATCGTCGCCCTCAGCGCGCGCCTCAGCATCATGCGGTGCCTCGGATTACGGCCAGGGCGGCCAACGAGGCCTGGACATGGGACATCAGTAAACTGCCCACACGGCGGCGCGGCGACTATCTCAACCTCTATGTGGTGCAGGACCTTTACAGTCGCTTCATCGTTGCGTGGATGATCTCCCACAAGGAGAATGCAGCGTTGGCCCAGCAGCTCATGCAAGAGACTGTGGAGCGCTACGGCATTGCCCATGGAGCACTGACCTTACACCAGGACCGGGGCTCGCCGATGATCGCCCGCAGCTATTTGGATCTGATGGGTGAGCTGGGCGTGACGTGCAGTCATAGCCGACCGCGGGTCAGCAACGACAACCCTTTCAGCGAGAGCCAGTTCAAGACCAGCAAGTACCAGCCCGATTACCCCGGGCGATTCGAGGACATCTCGCATGCCCGGCAGTGGTACAGCGCCTATGTCGACTGGTACAACCTGGAGCACCATCACAGCGGGCTGGCCGGCTTCACGCCCGAGCAGGTCTTCACCGGCCGTTATCACGCCATCGCGAAGGTCCGCCAACAAGCACTCGACCAGAGCTTCGAGGCGCACCCAGGGCGATTCACGCGTGGACGCCCGAAGGTGGCCATGCCACCGGCCAGTGTCTCGATCAACCCGGTACAGCCCGATGACGACGATCCAGCACCCTATAGCGTGGTGAACTTCCCGACCCTGTCGGCAGCAGACGACACCAGCACGAAATCGACATTAATTTTTAAAGATCTGTCCGAATCAGGTTGACAGGTTCCGACGGAGTCGCCGCTCTGAGTATCGTTAACAGAGGCGATGCCTTTTTCAGTCATCAGCGACCATGAGTGCGCACCCATGAATAAACGGATCATGATTCGCGTTATGGCGGTGGCCATGCTGGCCATGACAATGGCGGCTTCCGCCGCCGGTGTGTCCCACCAGTATCCGACACCGGAACTACTTTCGGGCGACACCACAATCATCGACATCCGAACCCCCGGTGAGTGGTCCGAAACCGGGGTGGTGGAAGGCGCGATCCCGATCACTTTCTTCGATGAGCGTGGCGGTTATGACGCGGCCGAGTTTCTGCGCCAGATCGAACCGCTTGTGAGTCGAGATGAGCCCTTCGCAGTGATCTGCCGCACCGGAAATCGCACTCGAGCAGTGAGTGACTTCCTGGCCGACCAAGGCTATCAGGTCATTAACCTGCAGGGCGGAATTCACTACCTCATGGGAAGCGGCTATGAACCGGTTGAGTTCGCTCAGCGCAGGGAGGAGCTAGAGCAGGAGGGGCAGTGCGGGCTCCAGGCCATGAGTTGTTGAGCGGGCAACGCAAGGAAGTTCCATTGAGCAAACCTGATGACCAAACCCAGGCGGAGCTGAGCCTTCTCCTTTCCAAGGGGGAGCCCGCCCCTGTTGCCGCCACGCGTGGCTAGGTCCTTCAAGGGTCCATTTATGTCCAGTGAGCAGCCATACCATCAAAACGCGCGCAAATTCTTCGAACAGTACCAGTCCTTGTCATTCGATGAGGTGCATCGCGAATGGCTAGATCAACTGCCGGAAAGAGTCGGCATGGCGTTGGATATTGGGGCTGGGAGCGGAAGGGATGCGAAAGCACTGGCGGCGCGCGGATGGCAAGTTTGCGCGGTTGAGCCGGCCGATGCCCTCCGGGCTCTTGGGCGTGACTATACCCGCGGATATGACGTCATTTGGCTGAATGACTGTTTGCCAGGATTGCATCGTGTCCGCGCACTCTCTCAGCAGTATTCACTGATCTTGGTTTCTGCGGTTTGGATGCACCTGCCAGAAGCTCAGCAACAACGGGCTTTGCGGGTGCTCACTAACCTGTTAGCACCGGGCGGGCTGTTGGTCATTACTGTTAGACAGGGACCAAATACTGATGATGGCCGTAAGTTTTTCCCTGTAAGTCTCGCGACTCTCGATCGATGGGCTCAAGATTTGGCTTTGCTTCCCGTCGCTGGTGGTTCCACCGCTGATCAACTTGGACGGGGCGCAGTAACATGGCAATTCAGAGTGTTCCGTCTACCAGACGATGGCACCGGTGCATTGCCCACGCTTCGACATGTCATCGTCAATGACGACAAAGCATCGACCTACAAACTTGGTCTGCTTAGAGCGCTGGTGCGACTGGCCGATACTGCACCAGGGATGGTGTGCGCCCGTGATGATCACTTTGTAGAAGTACCGCTTGGCGCGGTTGGCCTGTACTGGTTGATGGCTTATCGGCAACTGCTGCTTGATCATGGGTTGCGCCAGTCCCCGGGTGCAGGTGGATACGCATTCGCCAAGAGTGACTTCGAGCAGTTGCGCCACCTGGCTCCTGGCGATATGCGCATTGGGAGCCCAATTGCTCACCCAAGCATGGCTGCGTGCGTGATGCGCGCCATCAGGGAAGCATGCAAAACGATCGTTCGCATGCCTGCTCACTACATCACTTGGCCGGGAAGTCAGCTACAGATTTTTGAGGCGACGCGTGAGCCTCTCCGAATTGCTGACGGACCTGTGCGGTTGGATAAAGAGACGTTGCGCCTGTTCGGTGTTTTCAGGGTTCCGACATTGCTCTGGGATACGATAAGTCGTTATGCATGCTGGTTGGAGCCTGCCATCACGCACGAGTGGGTGAATCTCATGCAAAAGTACAACGACGAGATTGACGCCGGATTGCTGCACCAAGCCTTGAAGTGGCCGGAAAGTAGGCGTGACACAACTCAGGTTCGCAGATTGATTTCATCTTGCATTGAACAGCAACAGATCTTGCGGTGTGTTTGGTCCCGAAGGCGCCTTCGACGCGATGCATTTGTGGTGGACCATTGTTTTCCGTGGGTACGTTGGCAAAACAATGATCTCTGGAACCTTTTTCCTGCGACGAGGCAAGCCAATACGGTTAAAGGAGACCGACTGCCTGCTGCATCGCTCTTGGAATCAGTACGTGATGATGTGCTGGGTTGGTGGCAGCTACTCGATGGCGACAAGAAAGTAGCCGAACAGTTTCGCGATGAAGCGCAGGCATCCCTTCCTTTGGTGGAAGGGGGGGCGACTGTTGAGTCGATTTTTGACAGCCTTTTGCTGCAGCGGCAACGCCTAAAGGCTAATCAACAGCTCGCTGAATGGCATGGGTTGCCAGGTAAATAGTCAGCACAACGAGGGAATGGGGGCAACTGTCGTTTACTTGTCAAAGTGTTATGAGTCGTTGGTAAACAAAAATGCTTCTGCTTTGGAACTTGTGTAGAGGCGCAGATGGTTCCTCCGTTTTCCATTGAATGGATCAGGCTGCTCGTTAGGCCATTGCCCAGCACCCTGACTGGGGAGTGATCTATATCACGGGAGTTATGCAGTGGGCGGCGCACAGCGCCGCTCACTGATTCTTGGTGCTTATGGTGATTAGACGTTTTGGTAATCAATAAAAAGTAGATCAGAAGTCTTGCTGAAAATTTAGCAAATAATCGGCCCACCCAATTTGAGCACTCCGGATCTCCGGTAGGAAATGGTGCATGTCGTAAACAGCTTCCATGCCCATTTTGGTATGGCCGATCGCTAGTTCTGCGACATGCGGCGCAACCCCGAGCATTGAAAGCCCAGTCCTCATGGTTCGGCGCAGGTCATGAGGTGTCCAATGCCCCCAGGGATGCTCGTATTGGTTTCTTAACTCCCTACGCATCCGACGAATTGCTTTGGACAACGAATTCACCGATTGGTGGTTGCCCTGTGTGCTCTCGAAGATGTAGTCAGTTTTCGTTTCTTTGTTGGGGCTTTTTGGCAAGCGATCACGCTCTTGAATTGCGCGTGTAATCACCTCCGCCGCCCAGTCTGAGAGAGGGACCACGTTCTTTGTCTCAGTCTTGCGCCGATGTTCTGCTGGGATAGTCCAGCTCTTTTCCTCCAGATTTATATCGCCGCGTCGCATTTTGGCGACTTCTCCTGGCCTCTGACCGGTTAGGAGTATCAGCAGGAGGATAGTGTTGGTGGTATTGGTTGCGCCGGATTGGCCGACGTGAGCCATGAACGCGCGCAGTTCGTCCTCATTGAGAGTTCTCTTTCTCGACGTCTTGGTCTTCTTTGCTTCAATATCCTTTGGTCTCATGGAGATTGCGGGGTTGTTATTAATCAGGTCTTCGTTTTCGGCCCAATAAAAAAATTGTTTGATAAAAATCAGGAGCTTTTTCCCAGCGTTAGGGTGTAGTGCAGCTTTTTTTCTGACTACATCTCGAATCATCTGTTTGGTGATATTCTTGATTGGCAGGTCTCCAAAAGAAGGAATGACGTCTCGGTAAAAATACCCTTCGATATCACTCTTACTAGCGAGTCCTTGGATTCGGCTCCCCTGCAGGTAGGCCGCGACGAAATCCTTTGTCGTCAGTTCGTCTACAGAATTATCATTTTCGGTAATGGGACAAATGCCTTGGTCCACCTTCATGCGCATCTCTCGAGCCTTGGCTCGTGCACTCTCCAGAGTCCAGGTGCCTACTTCCCCAATCTGATACCACCTTTGTTGGTCATTAAGGTTGCACCGCAGCATATAGACACGTTTCTCCCTCGGTTCTGGGTTTCGCTTGCTGGGCTTTGGCGGGGCGGTGATTCGGATGCCAAACCCCTGTGGGGACCGGGGATGGGAGCAGGTCACAAACTTGCGGCCTGATTGTGGCGCCGGGATTTTCGCAACGTTATCCCTCGTGTTGCCGTGATTTCCGTCTTTTAGCCTGATGGGCATCGCTGGACCCTCATTTGAAAAAAAGGACTTTCCAAGTAGTGCTTGAGGGCCAGTATTTCGTAACGGAACGGGTCGCAAGTCCGTCTAATTGCGCAAAAAACGTGAAAACACGTTTTCGACGAGTGGGAGGCGGATGTCGGGGTCCCGCCATGGTGGATGGGCGTTGCCGAAGAAGGTGGAGGCGCGGTGCCGTAACAGATATGCAACATCTCGGGAGAGTTGTCGCTGGCCCCGAGTGTCCAGAAGTGTCAGGCGGTGTCGTCAGAAGTACTGTTAAAACAACAAGATGAAACCCTGCTGTATTGTGGCTCAATGACTTGAGCGGCTCCCGCTACTGATTCGTAATCAGTAGGTCGGGGGTTCGACTCCCTCCGTCGGCACCATCTTTCAAGGGGTTATGGGCGCCCTCCACACCGCTTAAAGCCCCTGCAGTACCTCTTGATCCCCTCGCTTCCCCGCGTCGAATTATCCGGATATCGCCTCTGCCCTTGCCGGCACATCACTTCCAGCACGTCCCTTTTGAGGGGCTCGGCAGCATCGAGCCTTGGCTTGCCTTGGCGGGGTATAAGGTTTCTGCTACCCGGTTCTTCGAGACCGCGGAACTGCCAGACACGGAGGATAT
>PWQG01000347.1 GCA_003556835.1 Gammaproteobacteria bacterium | reverse complement strand
GAGGCCCTGGATCGACTGCGACGCAGCCTGCCGGTTGATGCCGACCCGCCTCGAATACGCAAGTTCAACCCCGACGACTCCCCCATTGTCATCATCGGGGCGCAATCGGAACGGGACCTGGTTGATCTCACCACCGTGCTGGAACGTGAAATACGGCGCCGCTTCGAACAGATTCCCGGAGTGGGTTCGATCGATGTCTGGGGCAGCGTGGACCAGCAGATCCGCATCGAGGTGATCCGCGACCGGCTGCTGGCCAGTGGCCTGACCATGAACGACATCAGTTCAGCCATCGGCCGGGAAAGCACCACCCTGCCCGGTGGCAATGTACGCGCTGGCCTCAGCGACCTCTACATCCGCTCCCTCGGTGAATACAGCAACATCAACGAAATCCGCAATACCGTGGTCCGCACCGTGGATGGTGTACCGATTCGTATCGAGGACGTGGCCCAGGTCAATCTGGAACGCAGTGACATCGGTCGCTATATCGAAATCGATGACGTGCCCATGCTGCGCCTGGGCATCCGCAAACAGTCAGGTGCCAACACCGTGGCCGTGGCCGATCAGATCCGGCGCGAGGCCGAACGCATCAATGCCGAACGCAGTGACATGAACCTGATCATCGTCACTGACCAGAGTGAATTCATCCAGCAATCCATCGACAGCGTCCGCAATTCGGCCATCTGGGGTGGCCTGCTGGCGGTCATTGTACTGCTCGCTTTCCTGCGCAATGGCTCGACCACCCTGATCATCGGCGTGTCGATCCCGATCGCCATTATCGCCACCTTCGGCCTGCTGTATTTCGGCGGACTGACCCTCAACCAGATGAGTTTCGGCGGCCTGGCCCTGGGGGTGGGCCTGATTGTCGACAATGCCATCGTGGTCATAGAAAACATCGTCCGGCACCGCCAGAACGGCAAGTCCCGGGAGCGCGCTTCCGTGGTCGGCACCCGGCAGGTCACCGGCGCCATCATTGCCTCCACCATAACCACCTCGGTGATTTTCCTGCCCGTGGTATTCATGCAGACCATCACCGGCGCCATGTTCCAGGAATTGGCCCTGGTGGTGGTGTTCGCCCTGTTCTGCTCCCTGATGGTGGCGCTCACCCTGGTGCCCATGCTGGCCAGCAAATACCTCACCGTGCAGCCGGATCCGCAACCGGCGCTTGCCGCGGCAGCGACCGGGGGCGACGCCCGAACCGGTGGCGGTCCCGACAGTGGCGACAACGGCAGCAAACGCAAACGACGGCATTTTACGGAAGTCATTGAGGCCCGTTATGAGAAAATCCTCTCCTATTCCCTGACACACCGCTACGCCGTGGTTGGACTGACCGTGGTATTGATGGGCGCGTCGGTCTATGCCGCCAAGGACCTGTCTTTCGACCTCGCTCCGGACATGCAGTCCGATGATATCCGCATCCGCATGAACATGGATGAGGGTACCAATATCACCATCCTGCACTCCTACATGATGGAACTTGACCAGATCGTGCGTGGAATCGTGCCCTGGGAAGACGTCATGCACTACACCAGGGATGTGACCAATGGACGGGCGGAAATCGAATTGACCCTGGTCAGCCAGGACATACGTGGTGTGAATGCCGATGCCCTGGCCGACCAGATTCGGGGCCAGATCCAGCATTCCATACCCGGCGCCCGTATTTCGGTGCGTACGCAATCCGGCCTGTGGATTCTGCGGCGCATCTTCCGCAGTGGCGGCGATGATGCCCTGCAGATCGAACTGCGCGGTCATGATCTTGCCACAGCCCAACAACTGTCCGAGGTGCTGCGCGATGAAATCGAGACCGTGCCCGGTATCGCTGATGTCAACACCAGCCAGCTGGAGGGCCGACCGGAGCAGAACATCCGTTTCGACCGCGAACGCATGGCCAGCCTCGGCATTGGTGTCAGTGATGTGAGCCGTGCCATCCAGGCCAGCATCGGTGGAACCCGGGCCGGGGTCTTTCGTGATGGCGGCGATGAAATCGACATCATCGTGCGCCTGCGCCCGGATGATCGCCTGAACGTGCAGGACGTGGACAACATCGCCATACGGGCCGCCGACGGCACCACGGTTCCGGTATCCTCGCTGATCACCATGAGTTATGACCGGGGGCCGACCGACATCCGCCGCATCAACAGCCAGCGCGTCACCAATATCAATGCCAATCTGGAAAGCGGAATCGCCCTGGGGGATGCCGTCGCCAATGTGCGCGCGCATCTGGCGGACTTCCCGCTCCCGGAAGGCTTTTCCCTGGTCTATGGCGGTGAGTACGAGGAACAACAAAAGGCCCAGCGCGACTTCACCCTGGCCATCCTGATGGCCATCGCCCTCGTCTATATGGTGATGGCGGCGCAGTTCGAGCGCTTCCTGGATCCCTTCATCGTGATGTTCTCGGTACCACTGGCCCTGATCGGTGTGGTACCCACCCTGATCATCACTGGTACCACCCTGAACATGCAGAGTTTCATGGGTGTGATCATGCTATTGGGGATCGTGGTCAACAATGCCATTGTACTGGTCGATTACATCAACCTGCTGCGGCGGGAACAGAAGATGCCGGTGCTGGAAGCGGTGGCGCAGGCTGGGCGTGTGCGTTTACGACCCATCCTGATGACCACACTGACCACAATCCTGGCCCTGTTGCCACTGGCCATCGGCTTTGGTGCAGGGGCGGAACTGCAGGCCGACCTGGCTCGGGTGGTCATTGGCGGGCTCACCGCTTCGTCCATGATCACCCTGGTCTTCATCCCAGTGGTCTATGTGATTGCCAATGGCATCAAGGATCAACTCACCAGCCGACTCGATCAGTGGCGGGGCCGATCCGGGCAGGAAGATGGTCTGGGCGATGCAACAGGAGATGCATCCCGCGCCTGATGGCTCACATATTGCGTCGGTATTGACCACCCACTTCGAAGAAGGTTTCGGTGATCTGCCCCAGTGAGCAATGCCGCACCGCGTGCATCAATTCGGCAAAGACATTCTCATCGCGGATCGCCGCGTCCCGCAATCGCTGCAGGGCCGCTTCGGCCTGGTCCGCATGCTGCGACTGGAATTCCCGCAAGCGGCTGATCTGGCTCTGCTTCTCCTCGTCTGTCGAGCGGGCCAGTTCCAGCGAGAACTCCTCTTCCACTTCGGCGTCCTCATCAAGGAAGGTGTTGACGCCCACGATCGGCAGGCTGCCGTCATGCTTGCGGTGTTCGTACAGCATCGATTCATCCTGGATACGGCCGCGCTGATACCCGGTCTCCATGGCTCCCAGCACCCCACCGCGCTCTGACAGGCGCTCGAACTCCTGCAGAACCGCCTCTTCCACCAGGTCGGTCAGCTCGTCGATGATGAAGGCCCCCTGGCCGCTGTTCTCGTTGGCGGCCAGGCCCCATTCCTTGTTGATGATCAGCTGGATGGCCATGGCGCGGCGCACCGACTCATTGGTGGGTGTGGTCACCGCCTCGTCATAGGCATTGGTATGCAGGCTGTTGCAGTTGTCGTAGATGGCAATCAGGGCCTGCAACGTGGTGCGGATGTCATTGAAGGCCATCTCCTGGGCGTGCAGCGAACGGCCCGAGGTCTGCACATGGTACTTGAGTTTCTGGCTGCGCTCGTTGGCACCGTATTTGTCGCGCATGGTGGTCGACCAGATGCGACGCGCCACCCGTCCCAGCACGGTGTACTCCGCGTCCATGCCATTGGAGAAAAAGAAGGACAGGTTGGGAGCAAAGGCATCAATATCCATGCCTCGGGCCAGATAAGCTTCGACAAAGGTGAAACCATTGGCCAGGGTGAAGGCCAGCTGGGAAATCGGGTTCGCTCCGGCCTCGGCAATGTGATAGCCGGAAATCGACACCGAGTAGAAGTTGCGCACCTCGTTCTCGATGAACCAGGCCTGGATGTCCCCCATCAATTTCAGGCTGAATTCGGTGGAGAAGATGCAGGTGTTCTGTCCCTGATCCTCCTTGAGAATATCGGCCTGCACCGTGCCCCGGACACTCGCCACGGCCCGGGCCCGGATCTCTTTGGTTTCCTGTTCGGTCGGTGCCCGCCCCTGTTTTTCCTCGAAGCGAGCCAGTTGCTGGTCAATGGCCGTATTGAGGAACATGGCCAGGATGGTCGGCGCCGGACCGTTGATGGTCATGGACACCGAGGTGTTCGGGCTGCAGAGATCGAAACCGTCATACAGCGCTTTCATATCCTCCAGGGTCGCAATCGAGACACCCGAGTTGCCCACCTTGCCGTAGATGTCGGGTCGCTCATCGGGATCAAAGCCATAGAGGGTGACCGAGTCGAAGGCCGTGGACAGGCGCTTGGCGTCGGAATACTCCGACAGGCGATGAAAGCGGCGATTGGTGCGGAAGGCATCTCCCTCCCCGGCAAACATACGCGTCGGGTCCTCCTCTTCGCGCTTGAAGGCAAAGACCCCGGCAGTGAAGGGAAAATGCCCCGGCAGGTTTTCGCTGCGCATCCAGCGCAGCAGCTCACCCTGGTCCTTCCAGCGCGGCAGGGCCACGCGGGGGACGCGGGTGCCGGATAGCGTGGTCCGTGTCAGGCTGTTGCGGATCTCGCGGTCACGCACGCGCACCACCAGCTCTTCGCCCTGGTAGCTTTCTTTCAGGGCGGGCCAGGCATCCAGCAGGGCCCGCGAGTCAGCGTTGAGTCCTCGTCGACGCGATTCGATCAGGGGCTCCAGCGTGTCCGGTAGCGCCGGATCGGTATCGGCTTCCGCCTTCAGCATATCGCGGCTGGCTTCGAGCTGCTGCAGTTCGCGCGCCAGTTCACTCTGCTCCAGGGTTTCGGCATGGTAGTCACGCCCGGTCTCGGCAATCTCCGCCAGATAGCGCTGCCGCTGGGGAGGAACTATGGCGCTCCGGGTACTGGAATGGCGCACCGCGGCCGGCGGCAGGGCATGTTCGAAGTCGCGCAGCCCGAGGGCCTGCAAGGGTTCGAGCATGGCCTGGTAGAGGGCGGTCACGCCGTCATCATTGAAACGCGAGGCGATGGTGCCAAACACCGGCATCTGCTCGGGACTGCGGTCAAAGGCCACCTGGTTGCGCTGCATCTGTTTGCTGACGTCGCGCAGGGCGTCCTCGCCGCCTTTTCGATCGAACTTGTTGATGGCCACCAGCTCGGCAAAATCGAGCATGTCGATTTTCTCCAACTGGCTGGCGGCACCGAACTCCGGCGTCATGACGTAGAGTGAGCTGTCCACGTAGGGGACAATGCCCGCATCTCCTTGCCCGATACCCGGTGTTTCCACGATGATCAGATCAAATCCCGCCAACTTCACTGCCTGTAGCACGTCCCGCAGACAGGGCGGCACTTCCCCCACGGCACCACGAGTCGCCATGGAGCGCATGAACACATTTTGATGGTAGATGGCATTCATACGCACCCGGTCTCCGAGCAGCGCGCCCCCGGTCTTGCGCCGTGTCGGATCGATAGCCAGCACGGCGATACGCAGGCTGTCACTGCCATCCTGGCGGAAGCGCCGGACCACCTCATCGGTCAGGGAGGATTTGCCCGCCCCGCCCGTGCCGGTGATGCCGAGCACCGGTACCTTGCGCGTCGCAGCTTCGGTGCGCAGCTTCATCAGGGATTCTTCATCCAGGGCATCGTTTTCCAGCGCGGTGATCAGACGCGCCAGGGCAACGGTATCCCGGCCCTCGACCGCACTCGTATCAACCGCTGGCGCATCGTCAAACGCGCCATGGCAACGCTCCAGCATGTCATCGATCATGCCCTGCAGGCCGATTTTCTGACCATCTTCCGGGGAATAGATACGGCTTACACCATGCTCGTGCAGCTCCCTGATTTCCGACGGTATGATCACGCCACCACCGCCACCGAACACCCGGACGTGGCCCGCGCCGCGCTCACGCAGACTGTCGACCAGGTACCGGAAGTACTCGATATGCCCGCCCTGGTAGGAACTGATGGCCACGCCCTGCGCATCCTCCTGCAAGGCCGCTTCCACCACCTCCTGTACCGAACGGTTGTGGGCCAGATGGATGACCTCGGCGCCCGAGGCCTGCAGCATGCGGCGCATGATATTGATGGCGGCGTCATGACCGTCAAAAAGACTGGCGGCCGTCACGAACCGGGGTGGAATCGTCCGCGCCTGTTCGGGATGACTGGACGTGGATCGCGGATGCAGCGGAGTGACTGTGGAAACCATGGGGGAACTCCCGGTATGCCTGTGATTGTTTTACGGAACCTCTGGAAAAGTCTATGAACGCTCTGCGGGAGAAGTAAGTGGCCTGCATTGCTCAAATCAGATCCTTCCCGTATTATATTGACGTTTACGTAAACGTCAATCAGGTACGCTGCATGTCGAATCTACTACACCCGCTCAGCGACAGCTTCCTGCGCGATCATGCCCTCGACCCGCATGATAAGGGCAAGCACACCTACAGTATTTCCGAACTGGCCCGCGAATTCGACATCACCACACGAGCCATCCGTTTCTATGAGAGCGAGAATCTGCTCAACCCGGAACGCGAAGGCCGCAACCGACGCTACAGCCAGCGTGACCACACCCGCCTGAAGCTGATCCTGCGGGGAAAACGTCTGGGCTTTTCCCTGGTCGAGATCCGGGAAATGTTCGAACTCTACGATTCCGAGCCGGGTGAGCTGGCGCAGCTGCAACATGTGCTGGAGAAGGTCGACGAACGTCGGCAGCTTCTTCGCCAACAATTGGAAGACATACAATTGACTCTGCACGAAATTGGTGAATTCGAGAAACAATGCCGCTCCCGCCTGGAGCAGATGCGCAGCAAGCACTGAAGAAAACCATGCAAGCCGATCCATGGACTCCCCCTCCGGGAGCCCATGGATCAGTTCCGCGCCACTTCAGGCCGAGTTACGACTGGCATTGATATTACCGAACAGGGAACGCATCACCATATTCTCGTAATCGCCCAGGCGCGCCTCGTCGCCAGAGCGGCGACAACGCTGGGCGCGAATCAGGGCATATTGCTGGATCACCAGCAGGGGCAACACGACCTGCTCGCGCAAGCGGATGCTCTGGCGGCTGCGAGGGTTGTCCTCGAGCAGGATTTCCTGTCCGGAAATCTTGAGCACCATCTCGCGGCTCAACTCGAATTCCTGATGGATCATTTCCCAGAATTCACCGAACTTCGGATCATCACGCATATAGCGCGTCAGGGCGAAATTGGTCTTGCTCATGCTCTGCATGCTGTTGGCGATCAGGGCACGGAAGAAGCGCGACGACTCGTAGAGATCAACACAGGCGTCCAGGCGTCCGTACTTTTCCTGATACTTCAGGGCGCTGCCCACCCCGTAGAAACCCGGCACGTTCTGCTTGAGCTGGGCCCAGGCGCCGACAAAGGGAATCGCCCTCAGATCCTCGAACTTCAGGGCTTCATCGCTGCTGCGTTTGGATGGGCGACTGCCGATATTGGCCATGGCGTAGTACTTGAGGGTGCTCATTTCTTCGAGATAGGGCAAGAACAGGGGATGCCCCTTGAAAGCCTGGTATTTCTCATGGCTCTGCCGGGCCAGTTCGCGCATCAGCGTACGTTGCAGATGATCCAGCTCACGCTCGGGGTCATCATAAAGATTATTGTCCAGGCCCGCACTGAGCAGTTGCCCCAGGTTGTGCACAGCCGCCAGGCGATGACCATAATGGGAGCTGATGGTCTGGCCCTGCACCGTCATCTGGATCTGGCTGCTTTC
>PWQG01000403.1 GCA_003556835.1 Gammaproteobacteria bacterium | reverse complement strand
GAGCCGCAGGGCCTGCCCCAGCTGCTCGTTCAGGGGCACAAGCTGCTCCCCAAGGGGCAGGCTGTAGTGTACCGGAGATTCCAGACGACTGCGCATTTTACGCAGGATACCATGGGCTTTGACCGACATGCTCAATCCCCGTCCCTGTCGAGCCAGCGCAGCGCTTGCGGCTCATCCGGCGCCGCGTCGGGCTCATCACAGTGACTTTTCTTCAGTCCGCTGCGATCGATGTATCCGACCCGCTCGTGCTCGGGCAACTGTTGCTCATAGGCAATGATGAGTTGCAGACACTGCTCGGTCTGCTCTTCGCTGAGCCGATCCCCATTGGGCCAGCGGCCGGTTTCCACGGCCGTTTTCATGTTCATGTGCACTTCAGGATCCATCGATTGGACCAGATCGGCCAGTGAGCGTGATTTCTGCATGCCGTCTCCACTCTGTGTTGTCATGATCGGCGACCCGGATTCCAGGTTGCCAGGGCCAGGCCGGCAAGCATCCCGGATACCAGTCCGCCAACATGTGCCGCAGTGGCGATCCAGCCCGAGCCCACGACTTCCATCAGGACCAATGCCACCAGGAACAGCCCGATCATGGCAGTGGGCAGTCGCAGGGGGCTGTGAGGTCGCAGACTCTGCCACATCCAGATGTAGCCGATCAGGCCATACACCACACCGGACATGCCACCGAAATTGATCTGCCCACCGGACCAGAGGAACTGTGCCACATTGCCCCAGAAAGCCGTGAACAGCACGACGCCAAGAAACTGCAGGCTCGGTTGCAGGGCTTCAATCATACGACCGAAGAACCACAACCACAGCGTATTGAACAACAGGTGTATGACGCCGAAATGCAGTAATGCCGGGGTGAACATGCGCAACACGTCCAGGGGACCGGACAATCCGGTGAACAATGACAGCAACGGGTTGTCCATCCCCAGAGCCACCTGGGGGAAAAACAGCCACTGCACCGATTGCGGACTGCTGCCGATGCCGCTGGCCAGGGCCACCGCCAGACACAGCGCAATCAACACCACGCTGACCGGGGCATACCAGGCCGAGCGGATCAATCCATTGAGCAGATCGCGCAGCGGCAGCGCAGCCCCGGTCGCAGTCGGCATACCTTCCGTATCCAACAGCAGGCGTCCGGCGCGCCAGTCTTCCAGGCACCGGTTTATCTGTTCGGCCTCCGCCTCACTGGGTGTCCAGATCACCTGCCGGCCCGACTCTTCGGTCACCTGCAGGCGCACACCCTGCCGCTGCAACTCCCGCAGCAAGGGACGCAGGTCGATACCGGTGGTGACTGCTGCCGCCCTAATCATCAGGCACTATCAACCGGTTGCCCCAGCCCAGCTTGCTCCGGCAGGTCTGGTAGAAATTGTGATCCAGGGGGTGAATGAGACGCAATGGTCCCGATTTACGATATATATGGATTTCGTCGCCAGGTTGCGTGGTGAACTGCACGGCACCATCGCAGCTGACCAGGGGCAACAGCCCCCGCTGATTGATAACAACGATACGCACCCGGCTATCGGCCGAAACCACCAGGGGACGACTGCTCAGGGTATGTGGGTACATCGGCACCAGCACCAGGGCTTCGAGGCCGGGATGCATGATCGGCCCCCCGGCAGAGAGGGAATAGGCCGTGGAGCCGGTTGGAGTGGCCACGATGAGACCATCGGACTGCTGGGAATTGACGAATTCGTCATTGATGAACAGCTCAAATTCGATCATCTGGGCGGCCGTACCCGGATGCAGTACAACATCGTTCAGAGCACAGCCGCCGGGCAGTCGCTCGCCATCACGATGCACCTCGAATTCCAGCAGGAACCGGGTGTCCTCGCGATATTCTCCAGCCAGTACCGCCGAGAGTTTTACCTCGATTTCCTCAGGCAGGATATCCGTGAGAAACCCGAGGCGTCCCCGGTTGATGCCGATAACCGGTACCGACTCCGAGGCAATCAGCCGCGCCGCGCCCAGCATGCTGCCATCACCTCCGATGACAATCACCAGATCACATTCGGCGCTGAGTCGTTCCCGGCTGTGCACACTGAATTTCCCCGGCCCCACCAGCGGCGCGGTCTTTTCATCGAGCACCACATCGAGTTCGCGCTGGAGCAGAAAATCGATCACCCGCTGCAGGGAATCGACAGTGCCGGCATGGCCCTGCCGACCGACCAGACCTATGCGCTTGAACTCAGACATGGTGAAACCGTTCCCGCTGCCACTGTGGATTGACAAGGGCCGGAGTATAACACGGGGTCGGGGCTAGTCGGCCACAACCTGCAATGGCAGGGGATCTTCCGTGAAAATGAACTCGCCGCTGTCAAGCACTTCATAGGCCACGTAGACCAGCACCTCACGCCCGACCCAGGCGTCCGGCAGGCGCAACTCTTCTAGTACAGCACGACTTTCCACGGCACCCAGGTGCAGCGGCTCACTGCGCGGTATCAGGCTCTCGATGCGTCCATCCCAGCCGGCGTATACCACGCCATTGGCATCCATCTGATAGAACTCACCATTCGATTCGACCAGCAGATACAGTCGCACTTCGCGGCCAATGTGCTGGTCCTCCGCATAGAATTCGGCGCGAACATCAAAAGCCCGGGCCGGCGAAACCCGGTCACTGAGCGTCCGCCCATCATCGGCAGTGGCGGCCATGCTGATGCGCGCCTGAGTGGCCCTGCCATCCAGTCGGCTCACCTGACGCCCCGGCAACAAGGGCAGACGATTTTCCCGGTAATTGGCGATCTGCAGCGCGACCGTATTGAGAGTGCGCACCGCATCGGCGCCCAGCTCGGCTCGATGATCCACGCCGCAGGGCAGGTCATCCGCGCAGCGCAGCTCGGGGCTGGAGAAACGGGCCACCCGTTCCGCCCGACCAAACTGGGACGGGTCTGCCATCACGGTCACAAAACGGTCTTCCACGCCATGGCCGGTTGCGTAATGAAAGGTTCCCCCACCACGGTTTTCGGCATGGGAGTGGGTCAGGCCCATGTTGTGACCGATCTCATGTGCCAATACGGAACTGATGGGACAATCAAGGGCCACCAGGGAATAGGCGAAGTCACTGTCCTGGAAGCCGGAGCCATCATTGTAGGGACCGAAATACCCTCTACTGCGATAGCCGCCCAGATTGGCCATGCCACACATGCGCCCATCATCCGCCAGCGTCTGGAACAGGACAACAAGATCGGCTCCGACTGTATCGCGCAGCCGGGCCACATCGGCAAAAGCGGGATCTTCAGCATGGGTCAGGGACTGCAGGGTGGAAAGTAAATCGTCAGATCCATCATAGTCCACGACCTCGTGATGCACCGGTCGCAGGCGGATCGCCACGGCGCTGTCACGGTAAATCTGGTTCGCTACCGCAAAGAGCTGGTTGATCCGGGTTTCAACCTGACCCGGGTACTTTTGCCGGGCATCCCGGGTATGCAACGCTAGCACATCGATGACCACATCACCCCGGGCGTCCAGTGGCGTGAAATCGAGCAGCGCGGCATTGAAAGGGCTCAGCTCTGCCAGCTGATCATCACCGACCACGTCGGGCACCACATTGATGTAGGCATCATGGCGGATGCCGCTGCAGACCGAGCCATCGAAACAGGCCGAACTGACCAGGCGACCGGTGTCAACTTCCGGCCCGATCTGTAGCTCAAATTGCAGGGTCCGGGTCTGACCCGGCCCGACCGTAGCTCCGGTTTCACAGCGCAGATACGCCTGGGCTCCACCCCGCCGACTGCAGTATGACGGCATGGACAACACCATGGCATCCTCCAGCAGGAAGTAGATATCGAGCGCCGGCATGGTACGACTGAAATTCTGCAGATTGCGCATCGTGATCTGCAGACTTGCCTCAGCCACCTCATCGATCAACAGATGATGGCGGCTGAACTTCTGATCCAGCTCGATGCCGCGGCCCTGCACGGCTGAATGGTTCTCATCCGTGATGGTTTCACCGCTTGCCAGCGCCATGCCCCCGGCGGAAACGGCCGGCATGGCCCGGGCGGGCCGCCGCGCCGCATCAGGTATCACATAATCCTTCTCCGGGGAGGCATCAGCCAGGCCCTCACTGCGATAGCGCCAGCCGAGAAAGCGATCCGTCCCCGGTTCGCGGCGCACCTGAAACTGCCACACCCTTTCACCGTGTTCGAGTCGCCCCAGTGCAATATCCGCCCCCCATGTCAGCGTCAGCACAGCCGCATCCGAATCAGCCCGCAGGCTGCGGTCACGATTGACAAAAACCTGCTGCTCGGCAACGGTCAGTTCCAGAGCTTGCGAAGCGAGCGGCAGCCAGACCCGATCACCGGAACCCAGGGCCTGCAGCGCCGCTCCATCCATGACCATGGCAGTGGCGTCTTGTGCACCGGCGGGCAGTGCCGGAAAAACCGGTACATCCGCGCGAATCTCCGATCGGGGCAGCTCCTGCCACAAGGGCGCAGCATCCGCCGCGGCAGTGGCGAATTGAAAGATGAAGAAGACAAAAATGGCCAATCGGTGAATCGGAGACACAATACTTGCTCCCGGCACGGTGGGACCTTCCCCGGAGTGTAACCTGCGGCAATTTGTGCCACAAGAGAGAAACCCTGACGGACAGGCACAAAAAAGCCCTCTTGAAGAGGGCTTTTTTGTAGTGAAATGGCGGACCGGACGAGACTCGAACTCGCGACCTCCGGCGTGACAGGCCGGCATTCTAACCAACTGAACTACCGGTCCGCTGAAGCTGCGCATTCTATCATCGGTTCAACCTGTGTGGGAAGTGCTCCCGGTTGATTCTGACAATTTCCTGCTTACTGGCAGCGCCCTCACGGTGGATCCTGTTACGAATCCCCTTTACTCAGATCACCATGCGCCTGAGGCTGTCACAGCATGGCCATCTGGTGGGTGGAGAGGGATTTGAACCCCCGACATTCGCCTTGTAAGGGCGACGCTCTACCAACTGAGCTATCCACCCGCCGTGTTGGGTGACGCGCATTTTACCGACTTGGAAAACCTTGTCAACAGGAAATCGGCCTTTTCAAAGCGGCTGGCGGAAACTGTACATGGCGCGGGTCCGGCGGTAAGATTACGCCCCGCGCAACTGTCAGGTCACTGCTATGGAAATCTTCAAGGAATTCAACTTCGAAGCTGCACATCGGCTGCCCAATGTGCCGACCGGACACAAATGCGCCCGTCTGCATGGCCACTCATTCCAACTGCGAATTGTGGTCAGCGGAGAGGTTGGAGCCGAGAGTGGCTGGATCATGGACTTTGGCGATATCAAGCAGGCATTCCGCCCGATCCGGGAGCAGCTCGATCACCACTACCTCAACGAGATCGATGGCCTGGAAAACCCCACCAGCGAGAATATCGCCCTGTGGATATGGCAGCGGCTCAAGCCGGAACTGCCGGAATTGAGTCGTATCGAAATCCGTGAGACCTGCACCAGTGGTTGTGTCTATACCGGTCCGGATCATGGCCCTGCCGATCAGGGATGATAAATGATCGACTCAGCCACCTGATTTGCGATCTGCTCCGGCGGCAGATCATCGACTTTGCTGCGCTCGAACAGGTCCTGCAGCGCATTGCCCAGGGCCATGGTACGACGCCGGATTTCCGCATGGTCCTTGCCGTGGTAGCCGAGTGACACCTGGATCAGTCCCCCAGCATTGATCACATAGTCGGGTGCATAGAGGATGCCTTCCCGATGCAGTCGCTCCCCCTGACTGTCATCGGCCAGTTGATTGTTGGCTGCCCCGGCGACAATCGCGCAACGCAGGCGCGGTATGGTGTCATCGTTGAGCACGCCGCCAAGTCCGCAGGGTGAGAACACCTCGCATTCCATTTCGTGAATCACTTCCGGAGCCACCGCTTCGGCGCCCATCTCACGCACGCAGCGCTCAACCCGGGCAGCATCGATATCACTGACCGTCAGACGTGCCCCCTCGACATGCAGCAGGCCGGCCAGCGCATAACCCACATTGCCCAGGCCCTGTACCGCCACATGCACATCTCGCAGCGAGTCCCGGCCCAGGCGCCAGGCAACCGCCGAGCGGATTCCCGCATACACTCCAAGGGCGGTCACCGGCGAAGGATCATGGCCGTCTTTGCTGGTGCCCGAGACATAGGGTGTGACCCGGCGCACCTCATCCATGTCACTGATCCGGCTGCCGCTGTCCACTGCGGTGATATAACGCCCGCCAAGATCGTTCACGAAACGGCCGAATGCCCTATACAACGCTGCCCGATCATAGGTACCGGGCGGTTGCAGAATCACGGCCTTGCCTCCACCCTGCGGCACATTGGCCAGCGCCGCCTTATAGCTCATGCCACGTGCCAGGCGGATGACGTCGGCTATTGCCTCTTCATCATCGTCATAGGGGATGCAGCGACAACCGCCCAGGGCGGGTCCAAGACGGGTGTTGTGTATCGCCACGATGCCACGCAGACCGGTCGCCCGGTCGTAACGGAAATGCAACTCTTCCAGGTCAGCGCGCTCGATGGTATCGAACATCATGATCTCCCATTGTCCTGCCGGACTTGCCGGGGACGCCGGCGGCGACATCCGGGTATGCCGGGGTCCGCCAGGTGGATTTTCAATTCAGCTTATAGCGGAATCAGGGGAGCTGTCCAGCACCGTCGCAGCGCCTTTTCAGCCCAGTTCGGCCAACACGACATCACGCCCTGCCCGGGCCTGGATAAGTTTCTTGCAGGCCATGAACACCCGGGCCTGATTGATACAATCCGCAGCGATGAGACGGTCACCCCGGAAGTACAGCAGACTGAAACCCGACTCACTCCGGGGATCGCTTGTGCCCAACTGGACCGTGTCATCATGACCATTCACCAGACCAGCCGACTGCAGCTTGGTACCATACTGATCCGACCAGAACCAGGGCAGTGAATCATAGACCTGATTCCGGTCGCAGATATTGGCAGCCACGGCGCGGGACTGATCATTGGCGTTCTGTACGGACTCCATGCGCATACGCCGTTCATACAGGATGCTGGGAAAAGAGGCGCAGTCTCCGGCCGCAAATATATCCGGGTCACTGCTGCGCCCGTATTCATCCACATGAATTCCGTTCTCGA
This sequence comes from Gammaproteobacteria bacterium, assembly GCA_003556835.1. Classification (GTDB taxonomy): domain Bacteria; phylum Pseudomonadota; class Gammaproteobacteria; order Pseudomonadales; family Pseudohongiellaceae; genus PWQG01. The sequence continues at coordinate 630 of PWQG01000403.1, read as the reverse complement.
CCCGCAACTCCGCGTCCTCGGCCAGGGTAGTGTCCGGTACGATGCCCACCCCCACAATCACCAGGTCGGCCGAATGCAGACTGCCATCGGCGCAGCTGACCGAGTCCACCTGCGCCTCGCCATTGATGCTGACCACATCGGCATTACAATGGATGCTGACCCCATGCAGCTCATGCAGAGCAGTGATATAGGATGAAACCTCCTCACCGGTGACCCGGGACAGCACCCGCGACGCCCGCTCCAGCACAGTCACCTCAAGCCCCAGTTGAGCCAGCACCGCTGCGGCTTCCAATCCGATATACCCGGCACCGATGATAACCGCGCGGCGCCCCGGCGCCAGATCTGCCCGGATGGAGTCCACATCCTCGATGTTGCGCAGGTAATGCACACCCTGCAGACCATTGCCCAGGGGCAGGCGAATCGGTCGGGCCCCGGTACACAGCGCCAAACGATCATAAGCGATGGTCTCGCCAGTCTCGAGCCTTACCGCCTTCTCTTCCCGCAGTATCCTCGAGACCCGGGCCCCGAGTCGCAGCTCCACCTTGTTATTGGCATACATCACCGCAGGTCGCAGCGGAATGTCTTTCACCGTTTTTTCGCCGGCCATCACCGCCTTGGACAGGGGCGGTC
>PWQG01000070.1 GCA_003556835.1 Gammaproteobacteria bacterium | reverse complement strand
TGTCGCCGCTGCCCGGACGGGTTGCCCCGGCCCGGTCGATGCCTTCGGGCGGATCCTTTCTGAAAAAACTCACCGCATCGGTCACCATGTTAAGCATCTGGTTTGTCGGGTTGTAGAAGAATCCACCGCCAAAACCGGTCAGGGATACCACGCCTGGGACTATTTGTATGCCCATGCTGGCACGTACCGCCGCAAACACCCCGAATGACAGTTCGTCTTCCATGTTTGAAAAGGTGCCTGCGATCATGGCACCGACCGATTGATCACCGACGGCCAGGTTTCCGGATCCCGCTGCCAGCAGCGTGATATTGCCGCCGCTGGTCTGGTAGAGCAGATTGGCGCTGGCCTGGAACAGGTCCCCAAGCCCCACCCCGAACCGCTCCACGCTGAAAGTGACATCACCCGCTGTTGTGCGATAAAACAGGATCTGGTGGATTTCACCACTAAAGGCACCGTTCGGATTGTTGCTGGATCCGCCAAGTGTTAATCTGAGCGCCGGGTTTCCACCGTTTTGAGAACCGCCAGCGGTGGTCACAGGGGTGTCATCCTCATTCTCATCTGCGTCTAATTGATAATCATCGCACGGGCCAAAACAGAGAAACTCAACGACGTTAATTTCCTGGGTGGACTCCTCTGCACTTTGAAGGTCCTCTGGTCCGGCATCAAAGCCGTCGGCAATGGTGAGCACGAATCCGTCATCGTCTTGTTGCCGGATGAATCGTCCCAGCTCCAGGGTGGCAATATCCATGAGATCGAATTTTGCTTCCCCGCTGAAGTTGCCGATATCCGTGAGGCCCTCACTGGTGATGGTCATACCCGTGAAACCAACTTTTCCACCTATTCCCGTGATGTCAATTCCGGCCTGGCCACTCAGGACAATCTTGAACGCCTCCTCATTGGAGGATACCACATCCCCATCGATATCGATCTCAAAAAAGCTTTGCTTGAAGCTGAAACCGACATTGCCTGTGGCATTGTACATGATCAGCGGGTCGCGATCCATTCTGACCGAAATGCCTGGTTTTTCTGCCAGGTTGCCCGGTTCGCCGAAAAAGATCCGGTCTTCGCCAAATATGGTGACGCGGGCGGCAACGGCAATCTCCGTCTGAGCCAGCTGCAACGGATTGATATTGATCAGCTGGTCGGTCAGGGTGACGGCGATAGATGACCCCAGGTCAACCGTGTATTCTTCATCGGGATCAAACCCGGATTCCGCATTGATTTCAGAATTGAAGTAAACGGCCTTCTGGGCGTCGCGTCCGACTTCCAGGAACAGCTCGCCATCCACATCAAGCGGATCCGGAATCTGGAATCCGAGGGTTCCGCTCAGGCTCAGACCGGTCTCCTCTTCCCGCGAAATCCCCAGGGACCTGAGAACCAGATATTGCTGCATGATCTCTACCTCGTCGGCAGCTATGGACCCTATACTGAAATAGCCTTGCGTATTGACTTGCAGATTTTCGTACTGCAGTGTTTTCTGGAGGAAAGTCAGTTCGCCGCTGGAAACCGATGCCTCAAAGGTGCGTCCTGCAAAAGAGAGCTCGGGTCCGCTCAAGGTGCCTGTCAGCGCGCCCGAGAAGAAGTCGAACTCCTGATCGGGCAACTGCGCCGTGGCCGCACCGAGCCGGAGCACAAGCTGCGGACTCGACTGCAGGTTCGTGGCACCAAATTCAAGGTCCTCCACAGAAAAGGAGAGCTGCTCGCCGATCATCTCCTCGAAGGACACCGTACCGTTTACTTTGACAATGAATTCGTTGTTGCTGACCTCGAAATCAAACGGATCGTGCTCATCAAATTTCAGAAGAGCGCGTCCCAGCTTCACCTCTGGTATCGTGCCCAGAGTCTCGAAATTGAAGTTCCATCCATCCGGACCGTAACCGACCGTGTAGAACAGGCCGAAATTCTGATCTTCTTCTTTCTGGAGCAGGGAGGTGGAAACCGATCCGGCCAGCTGCAGGTCCGCCGGGGAATTGATGGTCAGCCGGGCGCCGTACAAGCCGACGATGAATTCACTCTGTTCATCGTCGCCATCCAGCATGGCCATGATATCCCTTTCGACTAGATGATCCAGCGTTGGATCATAGGAATCCGAAAATGTACCGGCCGTGATAATGGCCTCCTGGAAGCCATTCGGGCCGATAGTGGTCTGGGCCGTGGCTTTCTGTCCGCCGAACACTTCGGGCAGTTCCACCGAGAGCAAGGTGGTCAGAAGCATTTCTCCACCTGCATCTATCCCAATGGAGTCTATACTTACCGGGGCGCCGATGTATGGCTCCAGGTCGAGCGAAGTACTCACAGAGACAGATCCGCCATTGGGCACAAAAAGGGCATCCGTAGTAAGGTTGAAATGGGCCAGCAGTTCCGGTACGGAGCCGTCGGCCGCAGCCAGTGCGGGAATGTAGATGGGCACCGGATCCGTGCCGGTCTGCAGGATGTACCCGCCGTCATCGGTGGAATCCAGGTTCAGCAACATCTCGCCGTCCTCATCCCTGATGACCGCGTAGGCGATATTCTTGGAGGGAAGCCCAAGCGTATCGGGGATCATGGCCACCAGTCCGCCACCGAAGCGGAAGCCGTTCCGGTCAACAATGACCAGCGGTTCTTCAGCGGGATCGTCCAGATCCAGATAGACCAGCGCCCGTCCGGTCTCAACGCTCGGACTCGTGATGCGGAAGGTGAAATCTTCCTCAAAGACGACCCTCAAATTGGCAAATTCCTGGTCGGCAAGGCGCAATGAAGCCCCGGCCTGGCCATCGAACCTGAGACCGCTGGCATCCAGGATAACCTGGCTCTCGGCGGAGATCAGCAGCGCCTCGCTTTGGGGCGGCTGCTCATCGTCCGCTCCCGTGATGGAAGCCGACAGCGGTATGAATTCCACAAGCAGGCCCATGCCTGCCGATATCCTCGCTTCACCCCCTTCAATACCGAATTCGGGGAATCCGATCAGCAGCTCATCAAAGACGACATTAATATCCACATCACCGGCTTTAAGTTCACCGGTGGCATCAATCATCAGGCCATCCCTGTTCAGTACGGCATTCTGCACCACAAAATCCATGAACGGCGTGCTGGCCCGATAGGGCAGCGACATGTTGAAAGGTGCGTTGATGGCAATTTGTCCATCCGTTATCCGCCCTGAAATAAGATCCAGCTGCACGGCACCCTGGGCCGTGAACGGACCCTGCGGGCCTTCCAGTTCGGCCACAAGCGAGCCATCAAATAGGGCCTCCTGCTGGTCGTCTTCATAGGCGAACGTAAGGGTTCCGGAACCTGCCGAAAGGGCGAAGGGCCCGATTTCCGCCGATCCGCACGGCACAATATTATCGATCACGCCGCTGAAGCCAACACCCCGCTCAAGACGGAGCGCAAACATGACGTCCATGTCACAATCCGGGTCTTCCTGTTCAAAGAACGGGATTTGCTCAATGGTTCCCGACAACGATATAGCCACATTCTGTATGTACTCACCACCCTCCTCCACTGGCTCAAGGGCACCTGTGATCTCTGTGATCCGGAGATCCGGAGGATTGAGCGCCGGTGGACCGGCCGGGATGACCAGCCCGCCATAGGGTTCGAATGGCTGCATCTCCCCTGACAGGAATCCGTCCTGGAACGTCACATTGTAGAAGGTGAATCCGTCGGGTGGCTCCAGATGCTCATTGCCAATCTCCGGCAGCCGCACTTCAAAGTCGAAGAAGGGCTGGATCGGGGAAAGCTCCCCCTCGAACCAGTTGAATGTGACCGGCTCCATAGTCCTCAGCGCCAATGGCTTGAATGTGAACCCCGCAAGCTCAAAAGAAGGCAGCTCGTACCCGTTGAGCGTGCTGTTATTGATCTCCTGGGCCGGTATGGAAAAGCCGGTGTTGGAGAGTTGCAGGCCGTTAATCGGCAGCTCGAAGGGATCATAACCTGGTGGCGTAAATTCAAAGTCGGCATCGAGTGAGAAAAGGAACTCCCACCCGTCCTGACTGTCGTATTCGAGAATCGGAATGGATGTGATGGCATTGAGCTTCATGGTAAAGCCGGCAAGTTCAACGCTCAGGGGATCCTCAAGCTCAATGCTTGTGAACGAGGAGAAGGAGATGTTGCCCGGCTGCAGTTTCAGGTCCACATAGGAAAGGGCTCTGGCATCATCACCGGCACCAAGCTTGAGATCCGCGCCGATATCGATGTCAAAGGCGACCCCGCCGCCACCTAGTATCGGCATCACAATATTGCCGGACAGGCTTCTGAAACCCAGCTGAAGGAGGTCGGTCTGCGGGAGCATCGGGATCAGGGCATCTATGTCCTGAAAATCAAAATCGGCGGTCAGCAATCCGCCGCCGGAGATTTTGAGCAGCATGTTATCGTCCGCCGCAACCGAATGTTCAAAGAGCCGCAGGTTGCCTGCCAGCTGCAGATAGTCCCCCGCGTCGGACATCAGTTCGGTGTAGCCGTATCGGATTTCCGATACATTGAAAGGAAGTCCCAGTTGTTCCAGCAACCCCGAGATCACATCGTCTTCCGGCAGCATCACCCATGCCTGACCTGTCTCCACGCGGAAATTGCCCGGCGTGGCCGTGATGGAAAAGTCCTCAAACTCCACGCCAGCCACAACAGGCGGATTCTCGGGATCGAGAATGGGAAGCACCAGCTGCAACGGGGTATCCGGACGTGTACTGAGGGCAATGATCCCGGGTTCCGGCTCTTCAAAATCCACCACGAGATTCCCATCCGGGTCGCGAAGCAACAGATAGGCCACATTGGTCGACGGCAACGGCAGTCTTTCCGGGAGGATCTCGTCGGCAAACCCGCTAAGCAGCGGGGTGAGCCCGGCCGCATCAAAGTAGGCCACGCGGCTGCCACGGTAATGGAGATCGGCCCGGCCTTCGCTGACACGGAACGGCTTGAGCTGCAGTGCAAAATCATCGGTGAATGTAACGCTCAGATCCTCGAAGGCAAAATCCCCGACAGCGACGGAAGCCAGGGCTTGGCCGGAAGTCCGTACACCGGAGCTGTCAATGACGATATCGGCGCCCAGCTCCAGGTAGAGTCCGTACTCGGGTCGCGGGATCGGCTCACCTTCGCCAGCAACAGGGACAGCTGAAAACTTGGGGGCGGAAAGCCCCTCATCAAATGAAACAGCAAGGGCGAAATGCTCGTCGAAGAAAATCTCGCCGGATGTGATGCGCCAGTCATACAGATCGACCATGACATTGTCGAAGGTCGCGCCGAAGGTGCGGTCGCCCACTTCCACCTGCTGGCGGCCATCCACAAAAAGCCCGTCAAGGCTCAGCGACGCCTTGTTCACAAGAAACGAGAGCACCGGCTCCTGCTCGTTGGGGATGTCCCATCGGAACGGGTCGGTAATGGAGAAGTCGAGTTCCAGAAATTTCTGCTCACGGATGTCAAATACAAAGCTGCCTTGCACGGCATCGTTCTGCGACAGGATCAGTGTGGCCTGGCTTGACAAATGAGCGTTTTGAAGTCCGTCTGAGGCGAAAAGATTCAGTTCCAGGTTATCAAGGACGGCTTCCATCATACCGATGGGCATGCGGCAGCCGGTGTCATCCACAGAGACCGTTCCCACCAGTTTGCCCGAGGAGAACGCTACGTTAGCGGTGGTCTGCGTTGCCGTTGCCGTATCCTGACAGAAGAGCGGCTCGCCGGGCTCGTAGCGGCTGTCCAGATAGAATTCGGCGGTGGTGGTGAAGGGGTTGGATGGATCCGGATGGAACTCCGATGCGACGGCCCCCCCGATGGCCGAGACAATGATAGTATGCCCGGCGATCAATGGCACCGTACATTCATCAAGTGTGGAAAGCTGCAGATCGGCCGAGAAAGCGCCGTTGGTGACGCGGCCGTTTTCGATACCCATGACTGCATTCCTGAGGCAGGACGGCAGTCCGGCCGATTCGCTTATGGCTGCTTCGGCCTCGAATTCCAGGTTCCAGGGGCCGGGACTGGCGGGATCCCAGTCGAACCACGGAAAGGTAAACCGGTCAAGGATCAACGACTGCATGGAAAGCCGGAGGGCGTCATGGTTGTATTCCGGCAGATTGGCATCCAGTAAAAACTCCGGGATGTCGATGCCATTCTGGGTGAGCCGGAAGGGCTGGGTATGTTCGAACTCCCAATTGCCGAACAGCGGGAAGTAAATGGATGCTTCAAACGGGATGGCAAACTCCCAGTCCCCGGGAACAGGGTCGTATGTCAGTTCTTCCAGCTCAATGTCATGCAAGCCCAGCCGGGCAAAACCAAGATCCAGTTTGGGCTCTGGTACGCTGCAGGTATTACGCAATAGCGTGAATTCCGGCAACGTCTCGTTGTCGAACGTCGTTCTGACGCTGATGCCGCATGGCTCGATGAAATCATCAAATGCCTGGCCGCTCATGAAATTGAAATCGATCCCGCCACGCACAGAAACGGAGTAATCCATGGACATGTCTTCCTGCTGGATGCTGACCGAGCCAGATGTGCGGGTCATGTTGAAAACAAGGTTTTCAGAATCGCCGCCGAGGGTGATCGGGCTGACCTGGTCACAGATCCAGCCGGCGGTTATCACATCCCGGTTCAGGTCCATGCCTCTCAGTTCACATGGTGATTGACGGCCAAAGATCTCCATACTTGCATCGGCGTATACCGAACGGTCAGGCAGCATGGCCACGATGCGGTTGACTGATACAGTGAACAAATCGTGCTCGAACCGAAGCAGATCCGTTGCCTCCGCCCGCAGCGTCCCTTGAATGCCGGAATGTGTCAGTGTGATATCACCGGTCGCCTGCAGGTTCCCGAAGCTTTCATGCTGCAGATCGGCCGTTCCCGAAATGCCGACACCAAACCGGTATTCCAGGTTTTGAAGAGTTACCCAGTGATCGGTACCCAGCAGATCCGGCCCGATGCGCTCAACGGATACGGAAACCTGTCCTCCCGCCACAACGGGATTATCCAGGCCGCTTTTCTGGATCATGAGGCCGTTTACATGGGCGCGTGCCGTGAGGGGAGCGCCCAGATAGTCCATGGTGAATTCGACCTCGGCGCGGCCATTGAGTTCGTAGAACATGCCGGCATCGTCCACCTCCAGATTCTCAAGGTTGATCAGACGCGCAAGGCCGGGCACCAGCGGTACCTGCCGCAGGTTGGCAATGTCTTCCGGACGCACACCTGAATCGTCAAAGGTGAACGTAAAAATCTCACTTTCCCCGTCGTTGCGGACCGGGATGTCCTCGCCCGTTCCGAAGGCACGCACCATCCACGCATAGCTGCGCCCGCGCTCCAGCGGAAACAGGTCCGGGGTGTAGACGAATGAGGTCACATCCATCAGGGTCTGCTCATGGTGCGGACGGTTGGCGTCGATCGCCTCCTCGGGACCTTGTCCGTCGAACATTTCCACCAGCAGGAATTCGTACTCCAGCGGTACGGGCACACGTGTGAGCACCGGCGACCAGCTGAACACCGGTGTGCTCATGGCTACATTGGTTCGGTTGCCCGGGGTGATAAGTTGCGGCGGGGGCGGGTAGGTAACCGAGAACAGCGCCACTCCGGGGATCACGTTCACGCGCTGGCCGCTGAGCACTTCGGCATCCAGTTCCAGGCGGTAGTCGCCTTCGGGAAGCGCTCCGGTCTGGATCATTTGCCGCTGCAGCGATGAGCGCACACCCGAGAGCACATCTTCCAGTGTGCTTTCGAATTCGATGCGGTCGAAGACCGGCGACAGCACGTGCGTGATATTCGGCTCGAATTCAGCCGGCAGGGAGCGTTCGTCGACCAGCAGCTCGCGGTTGTGGAAC
>PWQG01000227.1 GCA_003556835.1 Gammaproteobacteria bacterium | reverse complement strand
GGAAGAGCGGCAGCGCGCAGAGTTTGTCGGGCTGGTCACCGCATACCGGGAGCGTTTTGCGCGCCTCTACGAAAGCGGCGGGAGCGAGGCGGAGCTGCTGGCGGGAAAAGCCGCGTTGCAGGCGGAGCTGCGCCAGGCACATGCCGATCTGGTCGAGCAGTGGGGAGTGCCGGCCTATCAGGGCTGGTTTGATGGGCCGCTGAACAATGCCCAGTTGGGCACGGTGGCATCCTATAATGAAATGGTGCCGGCTTTTGCGGCGCTTTGGGCGAGACAGGCAGGGGACTGGACGGCGTTCTACGACGCCGTCCGGGAACTGGCCAGCTTACCGGCTGATGAGCGCCGGATGGCGCTGGAACAGTTGGCCGGTGAGCCGGGTCAGCGGTTCACCCGGCACGTCACTCACTGATCACGGGCGTCACGCCATTCGATACGTTCGATGGTTTCCGCGACCAGGGTGCGGTAGAAATCCGAACTCTGGTCCAGTTCCGCGGCCCGCCGGTAGTGCTCCAGCGCCTCCTCCAGACGATCCTGTTCATCATACATGCGACCGACTGTGCGGTGCATGAACGCATCGCCGGGATTCAACTCGACCGCCTGCTCATAGACCTGCAGGGCCTTCTCCACATGGCCGGCGTTGAGGTATTCATTGGCAACCAGAAACACCAGGGAGCGGTTGGTCCGGTCAGCCTGTACCGACTGCAGATCATACTCGATGGCCCGTTCGTAATCGCCCCGCTCCCTGAGCAGGTCGGAGACCCGTGTCAGGGCAGACCGCAGGGCGGTGTCCGGGGCTCCCTCGTACAGGGCAATGAACTCGCGGTACATGGAAATGGATTCGTCAAAGCGTTCCAGGTGATACAGGATGTTGCCCATATTGCGATAGGAGTCTAGAAACTCGGGGTGGGCCGCCACCGACAGGCGATATTCTTCCAGCGCTTCTTCGAAACGCTCCAGGTTGTTGTAGGTGTTGCCCCGCCGGTAATGGCGTATGGCCAGCTCGGTATCGTAATCGGCGCTGGCGGTGGCCCCCTGCTGGGCAGTGGCCGTCTGGCCGGGCAGTGCCAGGGCAAGCAGCAACGCCAGGGCTGGCAGGGTGGCAAGTGGCAGTCTGTATACTCCGGATTTCATAATTCAGTTTACTCCCGTTCGGATCATGCAATTCAGGCGGATAGTTTAGAACATGCTGGCGATGATTGACATCCGATCCCGGCGTGACCCCCGTGCGTGCCTGGATTGACTGCCGGGCATATTGGTTCCTCAGGGATAGTTTACGCGCAGAGCGTGACGGTTTATGATCTGCTGCCATGTCCAGTCTGTCCATATTTGCCGGTCCCGCGGCCCGCAGCCACATACTTCAGCATGGCTTGCGGCAGGAAGACATCCGCCTGATCATTGGTGCTTCGGGCGGGCCCAAATGGTTCGTGCTCTACGGCCTGGATCGTTATCTCTTTGGCGAGTTTTTTGCGGGAAGGCAGACGCCGCTGGCCACCATCGGTTCTTCGGCTGGCGCCTGGCGCCTGGCCTGTCTGGGCCAGAACGATCCGGTGGCTGCCATTGATCGACTGGCGGAACACTACTCCGGTCAGACCTATTCGGCGAAGCCCGATCGCCACGAGGTCAGTCGGGAGGCCCGGTCAATGCTGGATCGTGTCCTGGGAGACAGTGGTGCGCGGGAGATCGCCGAAAACCCGCTGATCCATACCCATATTGTCGCTGATCGCATGAAGGGCCTGCTGCGATCGGAACGCTCTTCTCTGTTGGGTACCGGGCTTGTGCTCTGCGGCCTGGCCAATGCCGTCAGCCGCCGTTCCCTGGGTCTGTTTCTCGAACGGGTGATATTCCATACGTCCCGGGGTGGCCGGATCCTCGAGCCCGAGGACCTGCCGACCCGCTATGTCACCCTGCGTGAGGAAAATGTGCGGTCGGCGCTGATGGCCACGGGATCGATTCCCCTGGTGATGGAGTCGGTCACCGATATAGAGGCGACACCGGGTCAGGTCTATCGTGACGGCGGGATCAGTGACTACCACTTCGACCTGCGTTTCGATCAGGTGGACGGTCTGGCCCTGTATCCGCACTTCTATTCTGCCATTGTGCCCGGTTGGTTTGACAAGATGGCGCGTTGGCGAAAGATTGATCCCAGGCATTTCGATAATGTGGTACTGCTGGCGCCATCTCCCGAGTTCGTGGCAACCCTTCCCGGTGGAAAAATACCGGACCGGAAGGATTTCGAGACCATGACAGAAGCGCAGCGCATCAATAACTGGCAGAATGTGCTTGCGGCCAGTGAGGCGCTGGGGGAAGAGTTCTCGGAGCTGTTGGCAAACGGTGGCCTGGTTGATCGCATCCAGCCGCTGACGCGGGACCGCAGCCTCCACCGCTAGCCCGGAGAGCTCTGGCAACCCGGAGTGTTCTGGTAAATGTACGGCATCCCATCAGTAAACAGATAATGCGAGTGAACCCCGAAGACTATGGTATACCGGCCGAATATCAGCATTGGGAAGGTGACCGGGCCGAGGACCATAATGGTCCGTTTTTCTTCCGTTGCCACGACAATGGTGTGCATACCCTGTTCCGGGTACAGGGCCACAATTGCAACGGGCATGGTGGCTTGCATGGCGGCATCATGATGTTGTTTGCCGATTTCACCCTGTGTATTGCCGGCACACGAGGGGATCAGGACGACAGCGTCATCACGGTAACCTGCAACAACGAGTTCGTGGGGCCTGCATCCGATGGTGATCTGATCGAAGGGCATGGCGAGGTGGTGCGCCGCGGTGGGTCGCTGATCTTCACCCGCTGCACCCTGAGCACAGGCGATCAGACCATTCTGACGGCCAGCGCGGTGCTCAAGCGCCTGCGGAATTAATCAGAGGTTCCTTAAGGCGCTCAGAGCCGGTAGACGCGTGCAGCCGTGTCGTGGAGCAGGGACTGCTTCTCGCTTTCGCTGAAATCCGCCACCATCTTCTTGAAGGCATTCCATATTACGGGATAGGAAAGCGACAGGCGATCCACCGGGAAATTGCTCTCGAACATGCAGCGCTCCGGCCCGAAACACTCGATGGTGTGCAGGTAGTATTTTTTCTGCAGCGCCACGATTTCATCCGAGGTCGGTGGTCGCTTGGCCCGGTCCCAGCCGAAGCCATTGTCCGGCATGGCCAGGCCGCCCAGCTTGGCGTAGACATTCGGGCATTTTGCAAGTTGCCGGATGTCTTCTTTCCATTGGGTGAAAATCGCGTCCCTGGAGCCGCGATAGATGCCCACGCCAAGTGGTGTGCCAAAATGGTCGAGCACCATCGTGGTATCCGGAATCGCCTGTGCCAGTTCGACAAAATCCGGGTTCTGGTGATGATAGTGCCAGGCGTCGTAGACCAGGCCGCGCTCTCCGAGTATGCGCAAGCCCTGGCGGAAATCTTCGCGGCCGTAGAGATAGGAGGGAGTGGGCAGGGCAATCAACAGATCCTCTGGCCGTGAATCATGGGCGGCGCTGTGCCTGATGCCGCGAAACAGCTCCGGGCAGATCGCCTGGTGTCCATCGAGCACTTCTTTCAGCTTCTCCGGATCGTTGCCCAGAGTGAGATCCGCGCGGGCCACGATGCCGGCAATCTGCGCCTTTTCCTGCTGCTGCAGTGAGCGTTGGGCCAGTTCAGTGATGTATTCACTTTCGCCGAGTGGGTGCAGATGCTCCGGGCCTTCGCGGCGATAGAAGGCGCGACATTCCACAAACACCGTCTTGCGGATGTTGTGTCCGCTGCCGGTGTCCTGCCAGAGGTCCTCCAGCAGGTAATCACGACCGAAGCGTTTTTTCCACAGGTGGTGGTGCGGATCAATGATGGGGCGTTCCGGCTCGAGGATGGGCTCCTGCACCTGTTCAAGCCATTGTTCGCTGCCTGGTTCCAGCATGATCCGCTCTCCTTTCCCGCATGGCCCACTAGACGGCCTCCCACTATGCCTGATGGCTCTGCTTCAATAATTGGCCTGGATCAGGAAAGGGCCCGGTTCCTGGTAGCTTCGCTCCAGCAGGGCCGTCAGCTCTTCCGCAGTATCCGCTTTGGCCGAGGGTACACCCATGCCCTTCGCGATGGCGGTCCAATCCATTTCCGGGTTGCCGATATCAAACAGGCTGGCGGCGATTTCACCGACGTCGGTCACTCCCAGGCGAGCGTATTCCACACTGAGGATGTTATACACGCGGTTGGCAAAGATCACCGTGGTCACATTGAGCTGTTCGCGGGCCTGGGTCCAGAGGCACTGTATGGTGTATCCGGCACCACCGTCGCCGAGCAGGGCCAGTACCGGACGATCCGGGCAGGCCAAGGCCGCGCCGGTGGAGACCGGTCCGCCCTGGCCGATGGAGCCACCGGTCAGGCTCAGCCAGCTGTGTGGGTTGGCACCCTGGCAGTAGGGGAACATGCCATTGCCGGCACCGGAGTCGGTGCATACGATGGCCTGGTCGGGCAATGTGGAGGCGATGGCCTGGGTCAGGCTGCGATTGTCCAGTGGTCCTTCAGGCCGCTCCGGGATGGATTTCTCGATGCGGCGCACTGGCGACTGGCTGGCATCCGCGGCTTCGGCCAGCCGGGTCAGCGCGTCCACGGCGTCCTCTTCGGTGCGTGCCAGCGTATGTACCTGGCAACTCTCGGGAACCAGGCGACTGGGTGTGTCGCGATAGGCAAAGAAACTGGCCGGTGTCTGGCCGCCGACCAGGACCAGATGCTGTACCCCTTCGAATGAAGCCAGGATGTGCTCGGGGAAGTAGGGCATGCGCTCCGCCTGGGGGGCGCCGGCGCCGCTGTCCACGCGGGCCGGGAACGTTCCGGTCATCAGGCGCACACCGGTTTTGCTCTGGATGCGGCTGGCCAGTTCCATCGCTTCGGGACTGCAGCCCTGCTGCTCCAGGATCAGCACGGTTTTTTCCCCGCCCTGAAGTGCTCTGGCGGTCTGTTCCACGGCTTCGTTGCTGACACGCGGGCGCAGCGGGGCGGGGTTGCCGGGAGCGGGTCCCGGCGAGTCGCCCCAGGCGGCGTCTGCGCCCAGGATCAGGGTGGAAATCCGGCCCTGGGATCCTGGGGTGGCCCGCATGGCTGCGGTCCAGGCTTCGGCGCCATCCCGGGCCAGGGTGTCGGCGGTGCTGCAGGACTTGATCCAGGAAGAAAAATTCCGCGCCAGGGTGTCGATGTCCGAGGTCAGCGGTGCGTCATAACCGATATGAAACTGGGGGTGGTTGCCCACCAGGTTGATGATGGGGGTGCCAGCCTTGCGCGCATTGTGCAGATTGGCGATGCCGTTGGCCAGGCCGGGGCCCAGATGCAGCAGGGTGGCGGCCGGTTTGCCGGCCATGCGACCGTAGCCATCCGCGGCGCCGGTACATACACCTTCGAACAGGGCCAGAACCGAGCGCATGCGGGGTACCTGGTCCAGGCCTTCGACAAGGTGCATTTCCGAGGTGCCGGGATTGGCCAGGCACAGCTCGACGCCACAATTGGCCAGGGTTTCTACAAGGGCTTTTGCACCATTCATAAGGCTGGGACTCCGTGTCTGCATCCGTAAGGCAACACCCGATGGGCATTGCTTCGTGTTTGGGTCCGTTATCATAGGCACTGGGGTCCCAAACGGCAAGGATGGCCAAGGCAGGCGCGCTTGTGCCGCTATCGGGAGCGAGCACTTGATCGGTCATCATTCTTTGATATGATGACTTCAACCCGGCCTCAAGGCCTTGCCTGAATCAATCACAGAAGCACAACAATCCTTGATTTCCGACAACAGCCCTGACAACCGCCTGCATCGGATGCTGCGGACACGTCCCTTTTCATTCTTCGGGGTCTTGTTCTGTTTGTGGCTGTGGCTGCTGCCCATTGCAACCCTGCAGGCCCAGCCCGATCTGCCCAGCATCAACGACCGCCAGGAGATTCCCCTGCCGGAGGATTTCAACCGGGTTGAGTTCTACCTGCTGACCATCGACGTGGGGGATCACGTCTGGGACAACTTCGGTCATACGGCGTTGCGGGTGGTTGATCAGGAAAGTGGCACGGACATCACCTTCAATTGGGGACTGTTTGATTCCAGTGTAGGCCTGCTGCGCTTCGGCTGGAATTTCATGAGCGGTGTGATGGACTACCGGCTTGGCGTGAGTCCCACAGAATGGGAGTTCGGACGGTATCAACGCGAGCAGCGAACAGTCTGGCAGGATCGCCTGGTGCTTGAGCCGGAGCAGAAGGAGCGATTGTATCAGCGACTGTCCTGGAATCTGCGCGATCAGAACATCGTATACGCCTACGACTATTTCTTTGACAACTGCACCACCCGGGTACGCGACTATATTGATGAGGCGTTGGGCGGTGAAGTCTATGGCAACAGTCGAGTCAATGTGCCACAAACCTTCCGTGACGAGGTACAGGCCCACTACGCAAGCCTGCCGCCGATTGCCCTGTCACTGGATGTGCTGATGAACAGCCGCATTGATCAGCGAATGACACAGTGGCAGCAGATGTTCCTGCCGCTGTCGCTGCGTGATCAACTGCAAGGCATGGATCTGCTGGACGAGCCGCAGGTGATCATGGAGTTTGCCACACCACCGGAGCGGTTCAGTGGGCATCACGCTTCCGGCTTGTTGTTGATTCCCGTGCTGCTGCTGTTCCTCATGGTGCGCCGGGTCTCGATTTCCTCTTTTGGCAGCGAGCCAGGATACGTGTTGGCCGCTCCCGGCCTCAGTTATCGCCTGCTGGGCGCGATCACGCTGCTGGTGGCCCTGTGCAGTGGCATCTGGGGCCTGATCATGGTGTTTGGCTGGCTGTTCTCCGCGCATGCGGATCTGCACCACAACCTGAATCTGCTGTTGTTCTGGCCTACCGACCTGCTGGCCATTCCAGTGGCCCTGCGTTGGTTGCTGGTCGGTAAACCGGTCCGGACCAGTCCGGGGCGGCAATCCTTCTATTCCTTCTACCTGGTGCTTCACATCCTGGCGGCACTGGCCTATCTGGTAATCAGCCTGTTTTCGCTGACGGAGCAGGCGCTTGGTCCCTTGACGCTGTATGTCCTGCCACCACTTCTGTTCCTGTCAGTGTTGGTTATGACCGCCGGCTTCCGGCCGGTGCGGGCCATCAGTTTCAGCTAGGCGAAGGCAGCCCCAGTATGAGAGTGGCAATGGTGAAGTAGACCAGCACGCCGGTGGCATCAGCAATCGAAGCCACCAGCGGGGCCGAGGCGGTGGCAGGGTCGAGGTTGAGCCGGTTCAGTACAAAGGGCAGGCTCATGCCGATCAGGCTGCCGGCAATCACCACGGCGATCATGCTCAACGAAACCACCAGTGCGATTTCATAGCCGCCGCGATACATGGCCAGGAAAGAAACTGCAAAGGCCATGGTCAGCCCCAGAGCGGCGGCAACAAGCACTTCCTTGCCCAGCAACCGTCCCCAGTCGCGTAGTTGCACATCCCCGGTTGCCAGGCCACGCACCATCAGGGTGGCGGCCTGGGAGCCGGCATTGCCGCTACTGCCCACCAGCAACGGCAGAAAGAAGATCAGAACGATGTAGGTGGCGATGGTCTCCTCGTAGTAGGCAATGCCCATACCGGAAAACAGCTGCCCGAATACCAGCAATACAAGCCAACCGGCACGTTTGCGGTAGAGCGTGTACAGGCTCGCACCCCGCAGGCTTTCGGTCATCTTGCCGATGGTCGCACCTTTGTGGATGTCTTCCGTGGCCTCGGCTTCAGCAACGTCCATCGCATCGTCATAGGTCACAATGCCCACCATGCGCTCCCCGCTGTCAATGATGGGCAGGGCCAGCAGGT
>PWQG01000411.1 GCA_003556835.1 Gammaproteobacteria bacterium | reverse complement strand
CGTGACGCCCTTGATCGCAAAAATGTCATTGGCAAACACGTCGGGTGCAACTGCTAATAACAAGCGAACGGTATCCGTATAGCGCTTATCCATGATCGCTTCTATCCATGTGGGCGAAGGCTCAGCAGGGTGCCGTCATCAAGGCGGCTCATCCAACGTGATGCGCTGCCTGTGCGGACCGGGTACTCTGACAGCAACGCATCGACGTCCACCAGTTTAGTCTCACGCGCATGGGTGAGGAACAGACGTACCGCCTTCACATTGGTACAGCAAGACAACAACTGTCCGAGTACTTCCTTGCGAGGTGAACGCAGACCGTCAAAGAGGTTGCGCGCTTCTTCCAGACTTTGTTTCACGCCGACCTCGTACAGCATCTCCAGCACGGCTCGTTCAGGGCAAGCCATCTCGATTGCGTCTGGCATATCCGGAGGGGTGGTCAGTGTTTTGGTCGCCAGTGCCGGAACCTGCCAATCAAATAAGCGGGCATGACAGTAGCGCGCGGGAAAGCGGAAAGTGAACCAAGCTGGCAAGGCATAGCGCCTGTCACCCCACAGCACCCAGGTATCGCGACTGCCCAGGTTGTGCCGCACGCCCTGCAGGGCAAGCGCGCTCTTTCCGCCGATATGCAGGCCGGGCACACGCTGCTTTATAAGCTTCAGGGCACCAAAAACATCAAAGTTGTCGTTCGGGAAGGCATAGACTCCCTGTGCCAGGCGCACGAGCCAACCCGCCTCAGCATATTGAGCGGCAAGTTGCGGCGACACACCAAACTGGGCAAGGATGTTGAGGTCGAATGGCGCCCCACGTGGTAATTCCGCCTGCAGACGCTTGATTACCTGATGTCTTGGTTTTTTATTCATGACCTAATATCAACGTAAATTTCAATCACCCAAAAGGAAACTGCGTACTTTATGCAATACAAATAGCCTTTTAATTTAATATTCACGTGAATTCTAATCATATCGCTGTGGTTATAGGAAAGTGGAATCAGGCCACCCTGGTTTCTGTGCCGAACACGCGAGAGCCTATCCGCATAAGGATGGATACAGGAGTCCTCGGCAACCTACCTTGCAATCGGATCAATGAATTCTTCACGGAGTCGGTCTGCTGCCTCCAGATTTCTCGCCTCTCCGGTAGCCACCAGATCAGCATAAGCTATTATTGGATGAACCAGCCCAGTGCCCTCTTCCCCCTCATCAGGCTGCCAGAAGCGCTCAAAGATCTCGACCAGAGGCTCATCTGGCTGCAGTCGCTGTGGCACTCTCAGTCGTCCTGCTTTGGCCAAGGCAGGAATGTGCTCTTTCGTTGTATAGATCGTCACATCACGGGGCGTCAGGTACCAGGTATGTTGTTGCGTCGCCACTTCCCCGCCCCATAGTACGCCGTAATTCTGTGGCACAATTTTCTGCCACCACGGTCGATCTTCTGCAACGAACCGCCCGAGCAACAGGCCCCGCCGGAGTTTCAGAGGATAAGCTTCTGTCCATTTATCGAGCAACCTGCCGAAGTCAGCGATCTGCCGGTCTTTGCTGCTCGGTCTCTGGACTACCAATCCTGACGCCTGAAGATCCTTGATCACATCACCCACAGCGCCCAGCGCCGCCCCTGCCCTGTCGGCGATGGTCCGGTAGGGCTCATTGACCAGATCCGGGGTTTTGAGGAACTGAAGCACCACCTTCAGCCCGGCCTTCTGCATGGCCTTACCGGTCGGCGCTTGCGCATCAACGGCTCTCCCGGGGCGCCGATTACCCTGCACGAACACGTGCAGCGGTGGCTGGTGAATCCAGGAATTGCCCACTGTGTCCATGTACTGAATTCCGGCTTCCCGGAGCCGTTCGCCCAGATTCGGGTTCACGTAGTCGGTTACCAGTATTGTCGTGTTTTCTGCGCCGTTTCTATATAAAGAAGCGTCACTGTATTTCGATTAAGTCCAGTCTCCCTCGCCACATCAGAAATCTTCAACTTCCGTTCGCCCATCAAGCGGGCAGCATGACATCTGATCATTAGAAACTCTCGAATAATATTTTTACATCTTAAGGAACCGTAATGTTTACTGATTTCATGCTGGAAGGACAGTGGTCCGTTGCGATGGAAAGATGGACAGTGCCCGCGAGCATGACTTCACGTTTAATGAGGCGATCTCATTCCTGGTGAATTGTGAGGGGTAGCCCCTCAGAATCCGGGCTGGATGGTGAACTGGAACCGCCAGTCCCGATCCACGGTATCCAGGGGCCTGACGTAGGAAAACTGGAATACCATGCCGGCCAGATTGGTTCGCAGGCTCAGGCCATAGCTTGAGACCAGAGATCGATCAGCCCCGAGAAAGGAGGTCCCGCTGTTCCAGGCCGTGCCGGTGTCATAGAACAGCGCCAGATCGGCTGGCCAGGTGAAGTCACCGCCGACCAGTCCACGGGAGCCGGTCAGTGGATAACGCGCCTCCAGATTGGCCACGGCCATGCGACTGCCCTGCATACTCGCCAGTACAGGCTCCTCGGCCAGCGAAAAACCCTGATCATAACCCCGCACCATGGAGGGGCTACCAATGAACAGCGGACGCTGCCGGGGGCTTTCCGCGTCACCGCCATAACGCCCCAAATGCATGGCCCGACCGGCCAGTGATAGCCCGTAATCCTCAAAGGGCATCCAGTAGGCACGGTAATCCGCCAGTGCTTCAGTGAAGCGCAGATCACCACCGACCGCAGTCAATTGCAGCCTTGAGCGCTGGCCCAACATAGGAGAGGTAGCGCCGAACAGCGCCGTGTCAAACACATGTGCCACCCCGGCGCGGAACAGGTCCAGAGAAGGCGCGACAGTCAGCTCTTCGCGGCTCTGCGCCAGCAGCCGTCCCGTCGACGCGGAGAAAGCCCGGGTGCGTTGCTCGCCGTCAAAACCGATGTAACGGTAACCCAGGCTGGTTTCCAGTCTTGTCGCCTGACTGAGGGGATAGAAAATAGAACCGGTGACATTGCGATTGACTTCCCAGTAGCGCAAGGCCTGCTGGATGACTGCCGACTCCCCGTCGACCTCGCCGAGGGTCTGGCGGAATCCGGCCGAAATGAAGGGAATCTGGCTGACATTCACCCCCCAGTTGAAACGTTGACTCCGGTTCTCGTAAGTGACGGATGCAGCGGTGTTGCGAACCAACTCGCCCTCCTGGTAGTGCAGTTCCAGCTGGGTCAGCAGATGGTGATCGCCCAGCATATCGGTCCAGTACACGGTGGCGCCCCCGCCTGCCGCTGTCCCGCCAGCGCCGGCTGCGGCCCCGATATGCACCTGGGAGATGAAGTCCGGGGTGGGACGGGCGCGATAGTCCCGCTCCCTGCGTACGGGGTCTGCGATCAGGCCCCGTGCCGGCTCCGCCAGGAATTCAGCCACCTTCTGGTCAGTTCGTTCAAGCGGAGGCAACAGACGGTCCTCGGTCGCCACTGTGAGCTCGCTCAATACGCTTGACTCGGGCAAGCTGCCCGGATCAGTGACAAAGAGACCGAAGCCACCGGCATCAAAGGCACTGAAGGCTATGGTGTCATCCGGCCCTGCCACCGACAATGCCGGACTCAGACCGGTGAAGCCACTAATCCCGGTATGCACATTGCTGAGCGCTTCTGTGGCACCACTGGCCAGGTCCACCCGATAGAGATTGCTGGTGCCCCGGCTGTCCGACAGGTAGTACAGGTTTGCGCCGTCGGCGGACCATTGCGGATTGATCTGCTTGCTGCCCGGAACCTGTGGTATTTCCCTGATCGCCTGGCTTTCCAGATTGAGCAGGGCGATCTGGTGAACACCGGCGAACAGCAGGTCGGGATCGCTGCTGAAACGGTCGGTCACGTAGGCGATGGTGCCGGAATCGGGCGACCAGGCAGGTTGCAGCGCCGAGTAACGGTCCTCGGTCAGGCGCTCATGGTTTTCCTGCTCGGTATCATACAGGTACAGATCGGTGAATCCCCGATCCTGCCCCGAGAATGCGATATGGCGGCCATCGGGCGACCAGGCCGGGTTATAGACTTCGCCCAGCTCCGGAAAGCGGATGCGGTCGACGACCCGTCCTGTTTCCGTGTCCAGGATGGTCAAGGCCGGTACCCCCTGCAACACGGCAGCAAAAACAAAATGCCGGTTATCCGGACTCCAGCTGCCGGCAGAGCTGACGAACTGGAGGCTTTCGAAATGCGGGTCGAGCGCGAATTCACTGAAGCGGCGGATCACCTCGCCGCTCTCCACGTCCATCATGAACAGCTCCATGGCAACACCCTGGCGCTCGGAGAGGTAGACCAGTCGTTGGCCATCGGGACTGAGCGCGGGCGCGACATTGGCACTGCGCCGCCCCCGGTCATCCCTCCCCGGGCGCAGCTGCCGACCATGGGTGTCGGCGGGCGCGGAGGCCTCGATCAGTGGCCGGTACCGGCTACGCAAGGCCTCATGCCATTGCTCACTGAACTCTTCAGCACTCAAATCGAACATATTCTGAGTGGCCTGATTCAGGTTGCCAGACCGCACCGCTGTGCGCATGAATTCGGTCACCGCGTCATCTCCCCAGCGTCCGCCAATATAGGCCATAAGCGCGTGACCATAGCGATAGGGGTTGAAGCGCGGATGGTTCAATCGCCGCAATGCCGGCAGGTCATCCCGTTGCACCGCATCCCGCATCCACATGGAGGTGAGCGAGCTGTCCGGCCCCAGGGAGAGATACTCGGCCATGCCCTCCACTAACCATAGCGGCAACCGGGTGGCGCCCGGTATTCGGGTACCCTCGGGATCCCCACGCCGCCCGGTCATGTCGAACTGAAAGGCGTGGATGAGCTCATGGCCCAGCACATGGTCAAAGTCTGCCAGGTTGCCGGTCATGGGCAGCACCACCCGGTTCTTGAGCGCCTCGGTGAAACCGCCGGTGCCTTCCCCTATGTGGCCCATGGTGGTATTGGTCTGGCGAAAGTGGGTATGGGTGGCGTAGATGATCAGGGGCTGACGGGCGCCGAGTTCGTGATCCATGACATCACTCAGGCGGTCATACCAGCGCTCGGCGAGCTTGGCGATAAGCTCCACGCTGGCTTCAGTGTCATCGTAGTAGTAGATGTCGAAGTGTTCGGTCTCCCGAATGCGGAAATCGAAATCCTGGTAGCGCACCTTGTTTTTGCCGAAGTACTGGGCCTCAAGGTACACCGGGAAAAGCAGGAACAGAACAAGGATCCAGGTAATCCGGAGAATCGTATTTCTACCGAGTGAGCAGGTTGTCATTCTTGATCTCCTGGGTTCAAATTCAATCCCGAGACCCTTTCGTACTATGCGGGCTCATCACAGAAGACACCAGCGCAGTCTCCCTCCGCTGTCCCCTGATAGTACCGACCTGCCACCATGCTCGCCAAGACCCTCACTACAGTAGCCGGCCGATTTCTTGATAATGGACCCGGAGGGTTCTACCCCGGCGAAATTGGAAACGGCGTACTATCGCCAACAGGAGGAGTCGGCTATGGTGGCTTGACTCAAACAAACGGGCCTCCGGACTACCCGGGGCGATTTAGTCACGATCACTGGGCCCGGAGAGGCCTGGTGCGGTGCAAGGCTAGCTACACATCCAGGCTTCGCCAGTCCAGATAATCCTGGTGCTGGCAATTAACGCGTGACGATTGCCTTGTATCCGTCATGATGGCCACTGACATGCTTGAGAAAGCCCAGGGTATCACCAGCGCTTATCGCGATGACTTCACCCTTCCGGGCACGTCCCGAGCGAGTGAAGGAGACAATATCGCCCATGCTCACCATTCCACAAAGTTGGTCGAACTGGTTGATGACCGGTAGTCGTCGGATTTCCTGACTTTCCATGAGAGTCAGGGCATCGGAGATGTCATCATCCGGCCGGCAGCAGAAGATTTCCCGACCGTGTGTCACATTATCACCACTGAGTTCCCACAATGGCCGGTGTTGAAGCGCGGCGCCCATGGCGATGTCCCGGTCTGTGACGATCCCTATCGGCCGCTCTTCTGCATCCACCAGAGGAATGGCGCCACAATCATTGTTCCACATCAGCGTTGCAATGTCCTGCAGGGATGTCTGCGCTGAACAGCTTGCCACCTCGGTGACCATGATGTCCTTGATTTTCATGATGCCCCCCTATTGTCAGTTGCGTTCTGTATCCAATCAAGTTGATGCAGCCGTTTTCCATGGCGGCATGCTGCGAATCAATATGCTACAGGTGATCCGGACAGGTGTTGACGACAGTCAATGGAATGCGTCCATTGGGGGGGTAGCATGGAGAGCATAGGAAGAATTAAGGAACCCGAGTTGCGGCGGCGCCCGTGACCTTCACCCGAACCGGGTCGGTGAAGCGGTGGAGGCAACCATTCTCGATCACTCTTTCAGCACCCAGGCCACGGGCCGGTGCGAGCTCCTCAGGGGCTTGTGAAATTCGACCTTGCGCAGCCTGGCTTTTTTTGGACGGCATGGCTTGATGTCGGTATGTAGCCTTTGTGGCGGTGACGCAGGGCTGATCACACTGCTACGGCAGCACTGGCAGACGCAGTGTCATGCCGCCACCCAGCAACAGGTCGTCAATGTGGCCGGCCGAGCTACGGTCCCTGGTGACAAGGTGCATGTGCAGGGCGTTTTGCACATCGGTGTCGGCCATGGCGGGAGCGAATGACTCCCGGGTGACAGGCTCGCCATCGGTTCGGTCAACGTTGATGTGCCAGGTGACACTGGCAGGGGCACCCTCCATGAGAAACGGGAAAGCAGTGGTGGCGGTATCAATGTCTGCGCGACGGGCCTGCTGCTGGATGAACCCTTGTAGTTCGGGATAAGTGGTGACCTCGGCGGGCACGCTAGTTCCTTTAAGAATTATTCTTTACAACCACATACTGGAGCCGAATCTGAATGAAAGAGTTTACCGTTTTGCTGATGGCATTGTGCATCCCTGCGCTCGTCGCGCAATCAGCGATTGCACAGGACGGGAATACCGCTTTAGTGCCCTTACCCTCGCTCGACGACTTCACACGGGGTGACGATGGCTGGAGTTTCGGGCTGGGCCTGGGCGTTGAATACGAATCGGCCTACGAAGGGTCGGATGAATTCGGCTTCGAAGTGGATCCTGCTGGTGCGGTACAATGGCGTAGAGGGGATAATATTTTCTACTGGGCGGGTGAAGCGCTAGGCTGGCGGGGTCTTCGTTCTGACACGTGGCTATTTGAGGCAACCGTTGGCTTCGATGAAGGTCGTCAGGAAAGTGATTCCGATGATGGTCGATTGGATGGGCTGGGCGATGCTGATGAGAGTTTCGAGCTCGTGCTGCAAGCGCGTCGCGCTTTTCAAGCCGATTGGCGTAATTGGCTGGATGGCCGGGTTATCACCGGTGAAAACGGAAACCTGGGCATATTCGGTGCAGGCCGCCGCTTTGGCGACCGGCTTGACGGGTCCGGTTCCGAATTGTCGGTGGTGGCGCTTTTCCACGACAGTGATTATGCGAATAAGGATTTTGGCATTGGCCCGGGGCAGGCAGTTGCATCGGGACTGAGTCAGACCGACCTGAGTGGAGGATTTCGCTCAGTGGGACTCCATTACAACTACCGTCAGTATATCAACCGGAACTGGCTGATTTTCGGCGAGGTACTCTATGAGCGTTATGGTAGCGACATCAAGCGCAGCCCGATTGCACGAAACAACTATGAAGCAGAAGTAGGCGTCGGATTCATTTACGTGTTCTAGGCTGCCGGTGAATTGCGTGACCTGAATCCCAATTACTGATCAATCAGAATCGAAAAGAGTAGAAACGGACAACCCTGTGGATTATTCTGTGGACTAGTCTGTGGATTATTCTAGGGAGCTGATCTACGGGACTGGTCTGCGGGATTGGTTTGCGGGATTGGTTTGCGGGATTGGTTTGCGGGATTGGT
>PWQG01000095.1 GCA_003556835.1 Gammaproteobacteria bacterium | reverse complement strand
TTGCGGCTCGCTTGCCAATTGCGCGACCTCAGCCACAACACCATCACGCAGGTAGTACAGGTACCAGCCGACGACCCGCCCCTCTCGCAAAAGCATTTGCTGACGAAGTCGTCCCCGATTCGGGTTGTTCTGCATGGTGGCAAGTAACCACTCCATGGACTCGCGGCTATAGCAGGGTCTCAGCTTCTTGGCAGTTGTCATGGCGGGCAGACGCTGCAGCGCGATATCAACGTCAACGTCGCGGGTTTCCAGCGCAGGCCTGGGAAAATGGAAAGCAGTTGAGGCCACCCTGGGCGCGATGATGTCTGCGCCGCTGCACAGGAGCTGCAATGGTGCAGAGACGAGTCTGGTAAGCCCCCGGCGCTTGAGCATGGCCAGGGCATAGCTGGCGGGACGGAGAGGTTTCAGCCAGCCCAGGCTGTAGATCTGCGACAGGGCGCCGCCAAACAACTCCCATATCCGGACCGAGATTTCGTCTCCCTGGCAAAGCGACAGATCCTGGGGGCCTGCAAGAAATCGACGTGCGATGGAAATGGCTGCCATGCTTGAGCGTGACTGGGGCGCGACGGCGAAGCTGTGACTGGTTGCTGCGATGATTTCACGGCCCGCGAACTTCATTGGCCTGGGTACGACGCCCAGGCAGCCATTGATGTGGCCAATCTTTTCCTCGCTGACCAGGGACGGAAAGCGCTCATCCCGCCAGATATTGTCAACAAAGACCCGTTGCAGATATTGTCGCAGAGCCTGGGGGCTGGTTTGGGGCGGGCAGCCGTTGACCTGCTCGTAAAGATCAGCTACCTGGTCCATATCCTCATCGCGGAACGGACGGATGGTGCCGGCATTCTTCACGACGCCCATCCTTCCAACTCCGCTGCCTGCTTGCTGGGGCCATCCGGGGGTTGGCTGGTGATCAGGCGGCAGATCGACTCCACCGAGCTCAGCATCTGAAAATCCAGGTCAGCAAAGTCGATGGCAACGTTGTGCTCGTTTTCAATATAACTGAGCAGGTTCACAGTGGATAAGGAGTCCAGGCAACCGGTCTCGAACAGATCAGTGTGTATTGAAGGTGCCAGGATACCCAGTCGCGTCTCCAGGTCCGAACTGACCCTGTTCAGCAAACTCTCGTGTTTACGCTGAAAACTCTGCTGCTCAGGCGACATGATTACTCTCCTTTTTGATTTGTGGCCGGAACTGCGTTTCCGGGCTGTTGCCATCCATGACCAGCCATTTTTCCTTGAGGTAACGTCGATCAATTTTGCCGCTGCCATTGCGCGGTAGTTCCGCATGTTCCTGCCAGCGGCTGGGGATCATGTAGTAGGGCAGCTCCTTGCCCAGCAACTCACGCAGCAGCCCCGTCGACGGAGAAGCTTCCCCGTTTTCAGTGGGCACATAGCTGCAACAGATCACCGTGCCATCAAAACCGGAACTGGGGATGGCAACCACGGCGCTCTCGCGTAGCACCTCGATACGGGCCAGGGTTGCTTCGATCTCGCCCAACTCGATACGGTAGCCGCGACTTTTGAATTGGGAGTCCGCCCGCCCTTTAAAGTAAATTTCGCCGTCCGCACCGGTACGGGCCAGATCCCCGGTTCGGTACAGTCGCTCACCGTTCTCATCTTGGATGAAGGCGTTATCGGTGGCCTCCCGGTTGCGCCAATAGCCAGGGCTGAGACCTGCTCCCTTGATGTACAGGTCACCGGTCACGTTGTTGGCGACCGGCTTCATGTCGTTGTCAAGAACCAGCAGCTCCTCGCCAGCGCAGGGGCGACCAATCGGAATCTCCTTGACGCTCTCATCGGGACAGTCCTTAACCGTGAAATAGCTGCTCGCTATGGTGGTTTCGGTGGGCCCGTACAGGTTCGTGAACTGCACATGCGGTACTCGCCGCATCCAGTAGATCAGCGAGGGTAGAGGCAGTACTTCTCCGCACCACATGATGCGTTTCATGTCAGGGAAGTCGCCCTGGCGCAGGACATCGAATTGGCTCATGTAGGTGAAGACGGCAGGCACGGAGAACCATTGCGTAAGGCGTTGCTCCCGCATCCAGGCTGCCAATCTGTCGGGGCGTATTCTCAAATCGTCAGGAACAAGGTGAAGCTGCGCCCCGACCGAAAAGGCGCCGAAGATATCGAAAACCGACAAGTCGAAGTGTAGTGGAGAGTACCCTGAAACGCGGTCATATCTGTCAATGCCAAAATGCTCGATACTCCACTGCACATAATCAATGACGCTTTGGTGATTCACGATCACGCCCTTGGGCGTCCCAGTGGAGCCCGAGGTGAACAGCAGATGTGCCGCGTCGGGGCGGGACTCGACGGTAACCGGCTCAATGGGGCTTGCGTCCAGATTCGGGCGGGACAAGGCCTTCTTGTGCTGGAGCGCCGAGGTCAGCGCATCCTGGCTATCCAACCAGGCAATGGCGATGCCTGCCAGGTCACCGGCCTCCTCAAGCTCGCCGAGCAGCTCCTGTACTGGTCCTGCAGCGAGTATCATCTCGGGGTCGGCGGAAGAGATGATGCTTGCGGTCCGGACGGCCGGACTTTCCCAATCCAGTGGCACATAGAGGCAACCGGCTTTATAGGTAGCCAGCAGGGCGACAATGGCCAGTGGGGATTTCGGGATCAGCATGCAGACTCTTGCCCCGGGTTTGAGTCCCGCGGCCTGGATGGCGTGAGCCAACTGCGTCGACAGAGTGTCCAGCTCCCGGTAGGTCATGACCTGATCGCGAAGAATTACTGCGATTGCCGTCGGCCGTTGTGTGGATTGTCTGGTGACCCAATCTTGCAGGTACCTGCTCATGGCTGCATCCGTCTGCTTGCGTATCTCTTGCCCATGTGACTCCTTTCCGCAGTACTATAGAATGCGACGAGGCAAAGAAAAATCAGGGAAAACCACGTAATTTCAGCTCTACCCATCGCCTTCTCGGCGAGAGGAATACACCGGCTATGCGAGTGATCTTTCTTTCTTCTCTCTCGGATTTCGAGTACGCGATGTATGGTGAGATAGCGTCGCAATTTGATGATTGTGCGCTTGTACGGTTGGTTTCCGAGCGTCCACCGACCAGTTTGTCCACGTGGCGCCGAACAATGAGGCGACCCTGGGGTACTGCGGTCAGCCTGCTGAACTACCCAGCGGAGCGGGCAAGGATGAAAGCCTTCAGACGTGCTGCGCAGCAGTACCGGGGACAATTCGAGTTTGCAGTAGAAACGATCGATATCCCGGATTGGGCGACCAACGAACCAGAATCGGTAGCACAGATCGCTGCTCTGAAACCGGACATCCTTATCGTGTCTGGTGCGCCGATACTCAAGCCTGCAGTGTTCAGTCTGCCGAAGTTGGCTTGCGTGAATGTCCACTTTGGAATTGCCCCCCTGTATCGTGGGGAAAACACGATTTTCTGGCCGCTGATAGCAGGCGACTACCAAAACATCGGGGTGACCATTCATCATATCGATGAGGGCATTGATACGGGGGAGGTTCTGGCACGAGGCTATCTCGGCCTGGAGCCCGATGACACTGAGCTCACTCTCTTCGCCAAGGCCACAAGTATGACAACACGTTTGTTGATTGAAATACTGCACGCCTTTGAAAGCAAGGTGAGCCCCGGCACTCAATGGAACCCTGCAGGTCGTCATCCACCTCCTCTGGCAGAGAGCAGCAGTACCTTGTTCCTGGCTCGCGACCGCACGCTCGCGTATGACCTGCTTTATGTGCTTCGACGTCGCGTTATGAAAAAGCAACTCCCTACGCTTCAGGAGCGGGTGGAGCGTTACTACTAGGGCGTTGTGGAGCCGGCATACTTTCGCCGCCTCAGGCTGGGTAGCAGTTTTACAATAGCTTTGGCAAGCAGGTTGTCATTGGCGATGGCCAGGCTGTGCATCCTTCGGTCCGAGTTGAATAGTCGCTCATAGGCTGGCATGCCCCGGTCCGAACAGGCGTCAAGCCGCAGCCTGGAGCCGGATCGGTGTATATGCCGTATCATCTCGAAGTCGAGCAGAACACCAGGAGAGTGTCGGGCATACTGCTCATCGTGGGCGACCTTGAATGCGTAGGAGATCTCTTTCGATGCGAGATTGATGAGCATGGCGATCGGGCGCTCTTTCAGGAAAAGACCCATAATGAGCAGTCTTCCACGCCGGTGGGCCTCGCGCATGGACTCGAGGAAGAAGCGGTGTTCCCCCTCCGAATGGGCTATAGGGTACCCCCGCTGACCTTTCCAGCCTGAGCATTCCAGGGTTACGAACATATCCAGCCATTGTTCGAGTTCCTGCTCCGTTTCCAGAACGCGGTAGCTGATTGGTCCATGCTTTTGAAGCTGCCGGGTCTTTCTCTTCACTGTCTTGCGAAAGTTCCTGGAGGTGTGGAGGGAAAAATAGCTTTCCGCATCTTCAGCTGGCTCGAGTGCGGGGCGCTTGTACTGGTCACTGAAGAATGTGGTATCGGTATCTTCCAGAGTCTTGATCAGGTCCTCGTACAATTGGCCCTCTGCGCCAAGTAGCCCTGCGAATAGCAGTTTGTATTGAGGCTGTGAATGAAACCAGGCGATCAGGCCCTCCCACGCCAATCTGGTGAAATCAGCATGTATCAGGGGCGTAACGAGGCAGGTATGAAAAGAAGCCCAGAATATCAGGTGGCGCACGGGGATGCCCCGATAGCGATCTTTCTCCTCCAGGGGAAAGAATCCGCAC
Organism: Gammaproteobacteria bacterium; assembly: GCA_003556835.1. Taxonomy (GTDB): domain Bacteria; phylum Pseudomonadota; class Gammaproteobacteria; order Pseudomonadales; family Pseudohongiellaceae; genus PWQG01. The sequence continues at coordinate 3,297 of PWQG01000095.1, read as the reverse complement.
AGGCGCCTTTGGTTTTGCTTTGATTGGGTGAATATCAGTAAACACTTGAGTCGTGAATGCTTTCCGCAATGTCGAAGCCCCGGAAAGAGCAACATTGGCTCATAGAAGACGTTTTTCTCAAATGACTCGTTTGCCAGTGTCTCTATATCCCCTGCATAGGGGTATAAATCCTGCAGTGACTCGGCGACTACAATTTCCACCTTCGCGGATGCGCCTTTTGCTGAACTCGCATCTGAACCCAATTCGGTCGCGTTGTCCTGGAAAAGTATTGTGAGCTCCTTCATTTTGATCTCCCTGGTTTCAGCACCAGTAGGTAAAGCACCTGATTGCCGGGCCATTCAGCTCTGTCCGACTTTCATTAACCAGTTGAAGGGCATTTTAGTGCAGGCCAACAACATGCGTTTCTCATCATCGTACATTGGCCCCCAGCAAAGCAGCAGTACCAGATAGGTGAGAACATAGACACTGCCACAGGCTGACAGGATGAGAAGCAGGTGCAGGTCAAGCAGCGATTTAAGAAGCAAGGCCGGCACCATTGCCGCAACGGCAATGGTCAGGCTGGAGAGTATCGCTCCCCAAGGCAGCAGGTCGCGTAACGACAGCTTTAACACGTGGCTGATCCGTGCCAGTGCCAGGATGTTGTAGGTCACTCCAGCAAGAACAGAAACCAGGATGGCACCCATCAGGCCGAAAGCCGAGATGAACCAGGTGATAGTGCTTGCGATCAGCACCAGCTGAACCAGGTTCAGAATGATCAGAAAGCGGGTCTGGGCCAAAACCCGCAGCACACCATCTACCAGGAGCACCCCCGGCACAGCGGCCAGGGTCCAGATCATGAAGATTGGCACACTGTCTGCGAAAGTGGCCGTGAAAAGCAAGACGATCAGTTCTTCGGCGAGCAATAGCAGGACGGCGATGAGAGGGAAAAGTACGATGGCCAGTTTGCGAATCGCGTCGAACCAGACACCGCAGGCCCCGGTCTTGCTTGCTTCAAGCAGTTTTTCCCGCATGTTGGTCATCATCACATTGCAGGTGGAGGACCCCAGAAAATCGAACAGGGGGACCTGTAACACCCCGACCGCATAAATCGCGAAGGTGGCCACGTCAAAGTGGTAGGCGACGGCATACATATGAATGCTGCCCTGGACGACTTCGATGATTCCGGCCAGTCCGAAGGGTACGGCGTAACCCAGGTGCCTGCGCATCAGCGTCCTGTTCGGGCGCAGTGAGCTACCGTATTCACGGAGGATATAGGTGAAGACCAGCCCCGCGCGTACCATGGAAAAACCGACGGCGCCCAGCATCAACCAGTGCAGGTCGGCAAAGATGAGAACCGGTGCGATATACAGCACAGCTCGAAGGATGTCGGTGGATGCATATACTATGGACGCTGCGACGTGTTGTTTACTAACGGTCATTACAATTTCAATGACTGCGGCGACCAACATGAACATCAAGTAGAGTCCGACATAGGGTACATACGTTGCCAGGTCGGGGTTGTTCATTAATGCGGCGATGTAATGGCGCAGCAGCCAGAGGCCAACGGCACAAAGCAATCCCATAGTTGTGAGAACAATCAGGGCATTGAGGATATAAGAGCCGCCATTGCGCCGTTCTTTGGGAAGGAAGTAGAAGAGGCTTTCCGCCATCCCCAGCTGGGCGATGCCGAACATGGTTCCATAGATCAGGAAAAGCTGCTTATAGGTACCAAATTCTTCCTGGCTGAAATAGCGCACCAATACAATTGGAATGGCAAACGCGAGTGCGAAGCCAATGGCCTGGCCTGTCATCAGGGTCAGGGCCGGGCGGAAGAGGGCGTCAAGCGGCCGCCTGTGGGGACTTGCGAGCGGGCGTTGCTTCATATGCAGGCCGTCACATTGGATGAAAGTGGCGATACTGGAGGGTCTTGATATGAAATCGCCACGCAAATATCGAACGTTTAGGATCGCCGTTGGCTATTGGGTCGTGTCCGGCATCAGTAGAAGTTTACAAAGTGGCGACGGGATAGGAAACGGGTGAAAACACTTAAAAGGCCTTATCTGCTGCGAACAATTGGGAGAATTTGCTGTCTCGCACGGGCCCGATGCCGGGTGCCTGGATTAGTCGTTGGGGCTTGCTGATGATTTCTTTGCGCGCCTGTCACCCGACATGCGAAAATGCCTGGCTATATTTCGGGTGACCGACCCATGCACGCAGGAGTTCCAAGTGAAGCAAAACGGTTTGCCCGTTGATGACGAGTTCGAAAAGCGTTTCAAGGCGAATTACCCATTTTTCTGGCGCGTCACGCTGTTTGGCCCACTACTGCTGACCATGCTGATCCTCGCCGTCCTGTATTTCACTCTGGGTCCGGCCTATGTGCAGCGCCTGGTCGGCACTGCGCTGTCTACTTTTTTCTTCTTTGGCCGTTTTGTGATCCTGGCTGGAGCCGGGGATCAGGAGATTGCTGCCATTCAGGGTTTTTTCAGCGCGGAAGCGCTGTTTCTGATGGTCGTCTATATGGACTTCCTGGTGGCTACATTGCTGGTGTTTCATGCCAGCTTCCTGTTCCGCATACCCTGGATGGGCTCACGTTTGGCTGATCTGGCCAGCGACGGGCATTTCATACTGAAGAAAAACCCCTGGATAAGACGTGCGACCTTCCTTGGCCTGATTGCCTTTGTGACTTTTCCGCTTGCCTCCACCGGCAGCGTCGGCGGGGCTATATTCAGCCGCATTCTGGGGATGGGGCGTGGGCTTGCTTTTATCGGCATCATGCTGGGCAGCCTTGCTGGCTGTGGCATGATGTACTTCGGCTCACAGCTCATCAGTCGTTATCTGGGTCGCGATAACCCGGCCACGCTGATAGCCGGTGTTGCGGTGGTTGTGCTTGTAATAGTCGGGCTCAACCTCTGGTACAGAAACCTCAAGCGTCGGGAGGAGGTGCGGTGAGCGGCAATGAGGCAGAAAAGGGCGTGGCCTGACTCCAAACCCGTCAAAGGTTCTGCATCGTAGGGAAGAAAATATAATGGAGATGTGGCGGGGACTTCGAGATGGTGCCCAGGAGAGGACTTGAACCTCCACGGCCTTGCGGCCACCAGCACCTGAAGCTGGCGTGTCTACCAATTCCACCACCTGGGCGACAAGGGATGGAGCAAATCAGAGCGCGCACTTTACCGGCAGTTGCGGGGCCTGTCAAGAATTTCTGCTCACCGGTAGGGTAATGCAGCTTGCAAGTGTATACTGTGGCAATAAATACGAATTGAAAAAGAGACCCTCATGGGACGAAAGAAGCAGGAACCAGGCAAGAATCCATCCAGG